>CP046178.1:0-67500 GCA_014075255.1 Gammaproteobacteria bacterium | reverse complement strand
GCCAGCGTTCAATCTGAGCCAGGATCAAACTCTTCAGTTAATAACTTTTTGCGAATTACTTCGCGAATATTGCGAGATGAATCTTTAGGTTCCGCAAAGAACTCAAAAACTCACTTCTACTGAATTGTTATCACCCTCAATAAAAATTAAGGTACCTAATCAAGGCACCCACACAAGTCACTTATTCAATTGTTAAATAACCGCTCTGCCATGTATGCACGAGCGAACATATAAGTATATGTTTTTAATCTTATTTCTGTCAACGAAAGGACAAAAAAATCCGCAAATAAATATACCACTTTTGGTGGGATATTTGATTTGCGGAGGCCGCATTATAGGGCGCTTCTATCATAGGTCAAGCGAATACTGGGGTAGAATCGATCAATAATTAATTACTATCTCCTTTGCCCATAACTTAAGCATCTAAAGTGCCAACTGCAGCCATTTTTAGCCCAATTTTAGTGCTTGAAATGCTCATGTCAGCGTGGCTGATCGGCGCAATATTGTATAGTACTGATTCTCTAGCTTGGATTCAGAATCCGTACCTCGCGTTGCGGGAACGGGAAGCTGATATTGTTTTCTTTTAGCGCTTTCCAAATCATCATTTTTAAATCAGCATCCACTCGATTGACTCCGTCATCAACGCCTTCCATCCAAAACTCAACTAAAACTTCTATACCTGAGTCCGCAAAACTACTAATTTCTGCATCAGGTTGCTCTTCAGGTGTTGCATCAGCACCACTAATTACTTGCGGATGACTCGCCGTCACTTCTTTTAGTATCTCCACTAACTTTTCCATATCGGTGTCATATGACACCTGAAATTCTATCGAATAGCGTTGTTTGATATCCGCATGCGTCCAATTCACAAAACTGGAAGTCACAAAGGTTTCATTGGGAACCACAATATCTTTGCCATCAAAAGTCTCTAATATGGTCGAGCGCATATTCAAAGCGCTAATGGTTCCACCGCGTCCATCTTCTAATTCAATGTAATCCCCTACGGTAAGTGAGCGGTCGAGGAGAATAATCAAACCAGAGATAAAATTTGAAGCAATGGCTTGCAGCCCAAACCCTAGACCCACACCCAGTGCGCCACCAAATACTGCGAGTGCAGTCAGGCTGATACCCATGACCTGCAGCAATAAAATAAAGATTATAAAAAACAGGCCAATTTCAAATAACTTAGCAAACACTTCGCGAGTGCCCACCTCAAGATTTTCTTGCTTACGGATGTATTCTTTACCTGTGTCGTTAGATATACGCCCCAACCAAAATAGAATCGATCCAAATATTAATACGCGTGCGATGGCGTACAAAGATAATGAGATATTACCTAGTTGTAACTTAATCGAATCCAGATGATTGATTACATTATCCAACCAACCAAACACATACATAATTGCAATTGGGATAATGACCCACTTAATGAACTTCTTAACCGCACCGCGGCTGACAAATTGCTTATTGATAGAATATATAAGCGCAACCACCGCTAATCCTTGCGCCAGTTTTAGCAACCAATCCTGTTGAACCGTTGCATCACTTAAGACACTCGCTGCACCAAGAAAAATCACTGTAAACAGTGAAAATAAAATACCTTTAGCTTGATGTAGAAACCCCCGCCACTTACTCATTGAGCCTGGCTGTGGAGGCTGGGACCTTGGCTTGAAATTTCTACCGATTACTTTTGCAGCTAAAAATGCAAATATAATTGCCGTGAGTATCAGCCCACATTGCGCGTAAAAAGCCGGGCTTTGCGCCCAAGCGACAACATTCTCAGAAAAATTCTCGACGATGGATTGAAGATTCTCTAAATTAATGTTTTCAACTAATTTAGTTACTTCCTCTTTTGTTTCTTCTGGAATTTCTATGCTCGCATCTTCAGGAATCTCAATTTTTGCTTCTTCTGAATCTGCCATTTCTTAAACCTTTACTATGATTAATTAATACTAATTTTTGCAAACTTTCGTTTACCAACCTGAAATACTGCCTCCATTCCTGTAGATAAAAGCAACTTCGAATCAGCTATCTTCTCACCATCAATCTTTACCGCACCCTGTTTAATCATTCGTATCGCTTCGGAAGTGCTGCCGACTAAACCAGCCTCTTTCAGTAAATTGCCTATTGCGATCGTACCATTTATTGCCTGAATTCCTTTTTCCGGCATGTCATCCGGCAGAGCACCTTTTTGAAAACGCTGAATGAAATCAGCTTGTGCAGCATCTGCGGCTTGCTTGTCATGGAATCTTTCAATAATTTCTTCAGCTAGTTTAAATTTGATATCTCTTGGGTTAGCACCCTCTTTAACGTCTTTTTTAAGATTCTCGATTTCACTTATTGAACGAAAACTTAATAAATCAAAATAGCGCCACATTTTTTCATCATCGACGCTCATAATTTTACCGAACATATCGTTTGGCGTATCGGTTATACCAATATAGTTATTAAGCGACTTAGACATTTTTTCTGGCCCTTGCGTATAGCCTTCTAAAATGGGCATCGTCATGATCACTTGCGGCTCCTGACCGCTTTCTTTTTGTAACTCGCGACCCACCAGCAGATTGAATTTTTGATCTGTGCCACCCAACTCCATATCGCATTTTAGTTCTACTGAGTCATACCCTTGTATTAAAGGGTAAAGAAACTCATGGATTGCGATTGGCTTTCCACTTTTATAGCGTTTATCAAAATCATCTCGCTCCAACATGCGCGCAACCGTATGCTTAGAAGCCAGCTTGATCATATCTGCAGCACTCTTTTTACCCATCCAAGATGAATTGAACACAATTTCTGTTTTAGCTGGATCCAATATTTTGAAGATTTGTTCTTTATAAGTGGTGGCGTTAGCTTGAACTTCGTCCCCAGATAAGGGTTGGCGCATAACATTTTTGCCCGTCGGATCACCAATCATGGCGGTAAAATCACCAATTAAGAAGATGACTTGATGCCCAGCTTGTTGGAACTGACGTAGCTTATTAATAAGTACCGTATGCCCTAGATGTAAATCCGGTGCTGTGGGGTCAAACCCTGCTTTAACCCGCAATGGACGGTCCTTTTTAAGCTTAGACAGCAGCTCATCCAGAAGCAAAACCTCGTCAACCCCGCGAACTAACTCGTCTATTTGCATATTTGGTGTATTTTCAACCATATTTAAGCCTATAAAACCAATAACCCATAACGAACGACCAGTTAGATAACCATCTCTTTAGAAGAATATTGAGTCTTGTTAAATTCATTGACCAATGGGTACAAGGACGTTATTTTATGCCAAAAATTGAAACAAATTCCGTGGATTACAATTCTTTAATTGGCACCGACTTTAAGAATGTTGCGTCATCTAGCAAGGGCGTAAAACATCACGTCCCCGCATATCTTCTTGCAGCCACCGCATTAATTGGAATCCTCATTGTTAGTGTTGTTTTAGCACAGTCTAATCAGACTACCACTAGCGCTGCTAATTTATCTGCCACTGTTAAATCAAATGTAACAACACTCGAACAAACCAACGTTAGTAATCAAACGATTTCATTACCACTCAAGCCTGTTACAGAGCAAAGCCAAAGTCAAACTCTTGCTCTACAAGTGCCCAGCAAAAATAACCAAGAAAACCTAATTACAAATTCATCTGCAGAAACATTAGAAATTGTTGAACCAGAGCCCATTGCAGAAGCAAGCGACGTAACGGTAATAGTAAAAAAAGGCGACACCTTATCTTCAATATTTAGCGATCTCGATATACATCACGAACTGACACAAATTCTAAACTTAGGCAAACAAGCTAAACCGTTAAAAAAAATATATCCCGGACAAAAGTTACATTTTACTTTTGGCGGCGATGGAATTGATAAGTTAGAACTTGAAAAAAGCATAACCAAATCACTTATCTTATATAAAGACAATGACACGTTCATAGTAGAAGAAGCTAACCGTGAGCTAGATAGAATTTCACAAGTCGCTACCGGCACCATTAATCAATCTTTATTCCTTGCTGGACAAGATGCTGGCATGTCAGATGGTTTAATCATGGGCTTAGCAGGAATTTTTGGCTGGGACGTAGATTTCGCACTTGATATCCGTCAAGGCGACAGCTTCACAGTGGTATATGAAGAACTTTTTTTAGCAGGTGAAAAAGTGGGTGATGGAAATATTATTGCTGCAGAATTTGCAAACAACAATCACATCTATCGCGCCTATCGCTATACAGATAGCAACGACAAAACAGAATATTACTCTCCCGATGGTAAAAGCATGCGCAAACCTTTTATGCGCACACCAGTTGACCTAGCACGCATTAGCTCACGCTTTAATTTAAGACGCAAGCACCCGGTTTTAAATAAAATCCGTGCACACAAAGGTGTAGATTATGCGGCATCAACTGGAACAGCTATTAAAGCAACTGGTGATGGTAAAGTTGTGCATCGCGGCAGAAAAGGTGGTTACGGAAATACCATTATTCTTCGTCATGGCAACACCTACACAACCCTTTATGCGCATATGTCAAAGTATGCAGGTAAAGCAAGAGTTGGTTCACGCGTGAAGCAAGGACAAATTATTGGCTACATCGGTAGCACTGGATTAGCAACAGGACCACACTTACATTATGAGTTTCGTGTAAACGGCGTTCATCGAAATCCATTAAAAGTTAAACTACCTAGCGCAAACCCGTTACCCGATTCAGAAATGGATCGATTCCAGGCTTCAATTCAACCTATGATTGTGCAACTTGATGCGTATACGCAAAACGCATTAGTCATGCGCGACTTATAAATCTATTCAACTTCTATGCCCGAATACTTTATTGGGCTCATGTCAGGCACTAGCGTTGATGCGATTGACGCAGTTCTTATGGATTTCGCACAATCCAATACGTATATTGTTTCCACTTATAGTCAACCTATAAGCGCCTCATTACGTAACGAAATCAATTCACTTATTGCTACGCGACAATATCCAAAAGAATTTGAAAATCTAGATAGACAATTTTCACAAGCATCTTGCAATGCTGTCACACAATTATTAAAACAAACATCCATTGATGCAGAGGAAATTTCTGCGATTGGCAGTCATGGTCAAACTGTTTTCCATGATCCTAAAGGCATTCCTGCAGTTTCCATTCAGATTGGTAATGCGCAATATATTGCTAATACTTCTGGTATCCCCACAGTGGGTAATTTTCGACAAGCTGATATTGATGTCGGCGGGCAAGGCGCGCCTATAGCATGCGCTTATCATGCAGAAGTTTTGCAAAGTTCAACTGAAGAACGCGTTGTACTAAATTTAGGAGGCATTGCAAACATTACAAAATTACCAAAAGATAAAGACGAACCTATTATTGGTTTTGATACCGGGCCTGCAAACACACTTATGGATGCATGGACCCAAAAACATTTAAACAAATCGTTTGACCAGGACGGGAATTGGGCGCAAAGCGGTAAAGTAAATACGCAATTACTAAAACAGATGCTTGAAGATAACTACTTTGCAAGCTTTCCTCCAAAATCCACGGGAAGAGAACATTTCAATTTAGAATGGACACAGCATCAACTCGACAAATATGGCACAACCATTTCCTTAGAAGACATTCAAGCAACGTTGCTCGCATTAACCACTTTCAGCATCGCGGAAAGTATTAATACTTGGTGCCCACAAAGCAAAAAAATTCTTATATGTGGAGGCGGCAGCGAAAATAAATTCCTGGTTACGCAACTAGAAAAAACTTTAGAAAAAGCCTCTCTGGAACAAACTAGCGAATTTGGAGTTCCTTCCGAATGGATGGAAGCAATGGCCTTTGCCTGGTTGGCCGAACAACATCAAAATTTAAAACCGGGAAATATTCCAAGTGTAACCGGTGCGGATAAACCCGTCGTATTAGGTGAAGTTTTCATCCCTAAATAAAGACCGACACAACGGACATCCGAATTTGAGCTGGTAAATTCACTCCTCTGGATCTTGGAAGATACAAAAACGTAAAGATAAACAGCCTAAATAATTTATTAAAGATGTAATTTATCAATGTCGACTATCAGCCAAATTCAGAGACTCGTTAATCAAATTTTGATCTCCAGTACTTTTTAGCAAGTCTATTTCATTATCTGTTAATTTTCTCTGTTTGGTATCAATTAAGCATAGCGCCCCTAGCTCCATGTTTGTTTTTGATTGCAAACGTATTTCTTCATTCTCTGGCACTAACGGATAATGCATAGGTTTAGAAACACTAATAATTATTGTCGGTGAAAATACCAGCTTAAATTTAAGCCCACACAAAATTCATACTAATTATTAAGTTCAAAATTATTCATTTTGGCTCGTTAACATGATTCAAATTTTACAAAACTTTGAATCTCTAGCTAATGTTTCTTTTTGACTTAAGTGGTCAAAGAGATACGCAACTTAAAAATATTTTTAAAGAATTTGTTTGTAAACGTTTCCTTTAGACTAAAATACTGCACATCAGTTTATAAAATATTATTAACATGATGATAAGTTTTTTTTAATGACTGGGAACAAACATTTTACAATTCTAATTTACTTATATTGCATATATTATTAGCAGATGAAACAGAGTGTGTTAATTTCTATTCATATTATTGGGTTGTAATAATTACAGCTACCTTACTTAGGTAGAAATTTAGGATGGTGGTTATGAACAAACATAATCCCAGGCAGAATTATATTCTTTCTGCGTTACCGAATGATGTATATGAAATCATGCAACGTGATTTAGAATTAGTGGATATGCCCCTAGGCAAAGTTCTTTACGAATCTGGTACAGAAATGGAATTTGTCTACTTCCCCACAAGCAGTATCGTATCGTTAATATATCTAACCGAAGATGGTCACTCTGCCGAGATTGCGGTAACAGGACGTGAAGGCATAGTTGGTGTAGCACTTTTTATGGGTGGCAATACCACACCCAGTCGCGCAGTAGTACAAAACGCAGGCCACGCTTATCGTTACCAAGGAACCCTATTACAGAATGCATTCAATGTTGGTGGACCACTACAACGTCAGCTGCTGATGTTCACACAAGTCTTAATCACACAAATGGCACAGACTGCAGTATGCAATCGACATCACTCTATTGATCAACAACTATGTCGCTGGCTGTTACTGAGCCTTGACCGAGTTTCTACAAATCGATTGATGATGACACAAGACCTAATAGCAAATATGTTAGGCGTACGTAGAGAAGGAGTAACAAAAGCAGCGGGAAAGTTACAAGACAACGGAATTATTTCTTACCATCGTGGGATTATCGACATTTTGGATAGACCAGGTTTGGAAAATCTAGCATGTGAGTGTTATAGCGTGGTAAAAAGTGAATATGATCGCATACTCCCACAACTCAGCAAGATATAAACAATTATGTGTTAGTCAGCACTAACGCTGGCTCAAGCTCACTTACGATTAGCAAAATCGTAAACCTATAAGCGCATTAAACTTTAAAAATAAGTTGCTGCGTACACCAGCAAACCCATAAAACTCTTTTAATCACACAATTGCGTGCGTTATCGTACCGACAACGGTAAGTCCGCATACTAGATTGTTGTATTAAGCAACAATCTAGTATGCGGTTGATAATAATATAGCTGTTCGAATCCTCATGACTAACAACGAAAACTCAACAACCCTAGATGAGCAAACCGAAAATTGCCCTTCTAATCTAAAAGCAAATATTGCAACGGCATTTCTAGGCATGAATATAGTTAACGAAACCAAGCGACAACTTAAAAAGTCTTTACAGAGAACGAGCCTAACTCTGAATCAATGGTTAGTACTGGAAATTCTATTTTCAAAACGAGCAAATACCGCATCAAGAGTCGCCTATCTAATGAATACTGATGGCGCATCCATCACGCGAAATGTAGATGAGTTAGAACTTCGCAATCTAGTTAAGCGTGACCGTCAAACGCATGATCGTAGAATCATCCATATAAAATTAACCGAGAAAGGACTGCAAGTTGCTAAAATGTTATTCGCCGCCTATACAGGGCTTTTAGATAATCTTGAGAATCGCTTACCGCAAAACGAGCGTATCATGTGGAAAAAAGTCGAACGGTGCATCACAGCCCATGTAAACAAAACCTAAATCATCTGCATTAGATCTTTGGTAGCCACCTTATTCTTTAGGACTCATATCAAGTTTTGAGCGTTGTGCAAACATAGCATTTATCAAACTAGAAAATCTCGCTAGCAACTCCTCTCTTAATTCACTTTTAAACTCTAAATTCTTCATTGCCGTTTCCATACAATATAACCATTGATGCTGGTGCTGTTCGCTTAGTTCAACTTTTCGATGCCTCAACTCTAGCCATGTTGAATTAGTGTACTCAGCACTAAATATCTCTGGGCCACCTGACCAATGCACGAGAAATCGATAAAGAATTTTTTTGGTGAAAAAAAGATTTTCTGGATGCAGGCTACGCAATTTTTTTGCTTTCGAATCACGATCCATCACATCATAGAACTCTTCTGCTAATTGCTGAATTTGATACTGGCTATCGAATTTTTCAAACAATATATCCATTCAATCTAATTTAATACAAAAGTTCATTTGTTAACTTTTTTCTCAAGAGCATCAAGAGTTTTTTTCATTTCTTCCAGGTGCTTTGCAACCGCAGTATTTTTAAACCATTTCCGCAATGGTTGTGCCGGCTGACCCGCATACATGCCCGGTTCCTTTACATCTTGAATTACCGCAGCGCGCTGCACAAACACGCAGTCATCACTAATATTCAAATGATCGAGAATACCGGTTTGGCCACTGCAACGAAGTCTCTTGCCAATATTAGTTGAACCTGCCACTGCACATTGCGCCGCAACCAAACCGTCCTCACCTACAGTCGTGTTGTGCGCTATATGAACCTGGTTATCAAATTTGCAGCCATCTTTTATATGTGTGGAATTAAACGTTGCTCGGTCGATTGTGCAATTGGCGCCCAAAACCACGTCATCGCCCAGAACGACATTGCCAGTTTGTGGCACACGATAACTTTTTTGATGTTGGTCCTGCGCGAAACCAAAACCTTCGCTTCCAATAACAGTCCCGGACATGATAATGCAACGGTCACCCACCTCACACGAATACGAAATGGTGACATTTGGATGAATTATAGTATCGGCACCGATTTTCACATACTCCTCAATCACCGCATTAGCCATAATCGTTGAGTTTTCACCTATGCGCGCATTCTTTGAAATAACTGCATTGGGCCCCACGCATACATTACTCCCTATTGTTGCAGACTCATGTATCACCGCAGAATCATGAACTTGTGACCAACCATTATCGCGAAAATCACGATCACCATAGGCTTGCCGCATTAGTGCTTGCACTAATTTTGCGTTAGAACTCACCAGTAAAGTAGTATTCGTTAAATCTTTAAACAGCTCAGCTAATTTTTCATTCGTTACTACAGCGGAAGGTTTTTGCTTGATCACATAATTTACATAATCTTCACTTTCGACAAACACCAAGTCACCTTCACCACACTGTTTAATATCAGGCATTTCACTAATGATATTGTCTGGCCCTTGCTGGTTAATAAACAAGTTCCACTCTGATAACTCATTTACGATTTCTGAAACTTTCTTATGCATGGTTCCTTTCCGCGTGATGTGAAAATATGCTGAGTGTCATTCTAAAACAATTTGCTTTTCTACATTATAAAAAAAGAGCAAAAAAAAGCGCTCATTTGAGCGCTTTTTGAATGAAAACGAAAAAATTTCATTAACCTGGCGAAAAGGACGATCCACAACCGCATGTTGTTTGTGCATTTGGATTACGGATTACAAATTGCGCACCTTCTAGACCTTCTGAATAATCAATTTCAGCACCCATTAGATATTGAAAACTCATGGGATCTACTAATAGCGTAACACCACTGTTAACTACCGATGTATCACCGTCTTGAAGATTTTCATCAAAAGTAAACCCATATTGAAAACCTGAACAACCACCTCCGCTTACAAAAACACGTAACTTGAGATTTTCGTTTTTCTCTTCGTCGATTAGCTGCTGTACTTTATTTGCGGCTGCATCCGTAAAAACAAGAGAAGCTGGCGGTGCCGAAGGCGCTGTTGATTGTGCTGTCTCAGGTGCAGACATGATTACTCCAATAAAAATATGTTAGAACTTGCTAATATACTAACATTACCCTAGTAAATTAGTCAAGTATTCCAAAATAGCTGCGCAACCCTATTAACTTAGCGACTTATCCCTGGATCTCATGTGTTTTGCTGGTGAACCAGGTTGCCATTTACTTCTGCCCCAGTAGTCATTTCCAGTAAATTATAATAAACACTTCCGGTAATTTTAGCACTTGCCGCAAGTTCGATGGTCCCTGTTGCATATACATCCCCATGTACTGTGCCATACACAATAACAGTCGGGCCACGAATCTCACCCTTCACTAATCCAGATTCACTAACGACCACAAACCCTTTGTCAACTTCCTCAGCCATGAGATTACCCTCAACCCGCCCTTCGATATGTACACCACCTGCGTAAAGAATATCGCCGACGATTTTTGAGTGTTTGCCAACTAAAGTATCTACACGCATCGTTTTAATTTTTTTCTTGAATGCCATACAAACCTACTTTTAACTTTTACCAAACACTTCGTCCCAATTGTAACTCACTGCAATTGGCTGTTTACTATTTTGATCACGACGCACTTCTAAATGTACAGCTGAGGGCTCAAACGTATCAGGTAAAGTAAAGCTTCCTGAAATCTTTTGAAAATATTTAAATGAAAATGTTAAAGACGTATCAGATATTTCACTAGCATCTTCAAATACCAAACGCTTGAGGATCTCTTGCTCCTCTCCGTCCACACTTAAACCAATCACTCCAGATACTTTTTTCTCACTCTTTTTAGGCACCCCTGTCAAAACTAACTCATAAACATATTTATCTGTAATTGAATCTTTATGCAAACTAAATGCCTTGATATGTACCAATGTATGATCAGTGTTTGCTGTATAAAGCGTATTGTAAAAATGTAATTCTTGATTTAGCTCTAACAATTCAAGATCTTTTTCTTGCAAAGTTTTTTTCATTTCTTCAACCGCTGCAAGCTCAACCTTGGTTGAACGTTCCACAAACGCTAAATCATGCTCTAGTTCGCGAACCTTTTTTTCTAAATATTTGATCTTTTCATCACTATCTGCAAACTCCAGTGTGCTTTGCGATGATATGAATGGAATATTTAAACCATTCGCACCCACCCAGTACGCGCAAAATAATGACAACAAAAAAAGCCCTGCAGTGATCCCAAATGAAACCAGGTATGAACCTTTATGCTGACTATATATATGTGTTTCTAATTTCATAACAAACGATCAAAGCATTACGGATACAGGCCTGGCTGCATTAAACCCGTAGTTTCCTCTATTTCAAACATTAAGTTCATATTCTGAACTGCTTGACCAGCAGCTCCTTTCACCAAGTTATCTATTACAGATAAGACTACTACGGTATCACTATCATAGGGTTGCGATACTGACAACATACACTGATTAGATGCACGAACATGCTTTGTTTCGGGCAGCACTCCCTCTTCCAATACCTGCACAAATGGCTCATTTTTATAATGTTGTTGATACAGTCCAGCTAAATCAGCAATGCTCTCTGTTTTTGTCACATACAAAGTTGCAAAAATTCCACGCACCATAGGTACTAAATGCGGTGTAAATACAAAATTTACATCATGAGCTGTAACAAATTCTAATTCTTGCTTGATTTCTGGCCAATGACGATGCGCATTTACATTGTATGCTTTAAAGTTTTCACCCGCTTCACTAAAAAGCGTAGGTACATTTGCGCCTCGCCCTGCACCACTCACGCCAGACTTAGTATCTGCAATGAGCTGAGTATCTTTTACAATTCCTGCAGTAAGTAATGGCAAAAAACCCAATATCACAGCTGTCGGATAACAACCTGGATTCGCAATGAGTTGCGCTTTTTTAATCTCTTCTCTGTGCAGCTCGGGCAGTCCATATACAGCAGTCTGCAACACATCCGGACAGGCATGAGCTTGTTTGTACCAGTGCTCCCAAATAGCTGAATCTTTAATTCTAAAATCCGCAGCGAGGTCAATTACTTTAACACCGGCTTTCAATAGCTCGGGCACCATTTGCATTGCTGTTCCGTTAGGTGCAGCAAAAAATACACAATCACATTCCTTCAGCGCTGCCACATCAGGTTTGGTAAAATTTATCCCAAAACTGGACAACAGGCTTGGGTACAGACTGGAAACTTTTTTACCTGCTTCACTGCGTGATGTAACCACTTTAACTTCAACATTTGGATGCAAAGCGAGAACGCGCAGCAACTCCACACCGGTATATCCTGTTCCTCCAACTATTCCAACTGAAATCATAAGTCTTATTTCCTCATGCTTCTCTTATTGAGACGGTCGATTCATACTCTAAATTTAGTGCTTAATATAAATCTTGGTGCATCATACAAGCTAATATGTTTATCCAAAAGAAAAACACACCTGTACGTATAAATCCTTTGGTAACAGACCCAATAAATTCTTATGGCATAATCTAGTCCATGGGAAATGATTCAGCGATTGGTAGACTGCTTAAAAAAGCACTAGAAAACTTGCGTCTGCGCACATCTAGACCAGATGCTCTAATTCAACTGGCTATTCTGGGCACTCTAGCTGGCCTCATGACAGGCCTGGTTATCGTCTCATTCCGACTACTTATAGAAGTGGTTCAAATTTCTTTCTTACCCTATGGAGACCCAGAAAATTACGAAGGTTTACCTCTCCACCTCAGGGTCTTATTACCTATCGCAGGAGCACTTCTAATTGCTGCTCTTTATAAGTTACTAGCTAAAAAAGATTCCACTGTAGGTGTATCGCATGTAATGGAAAGACTTTCCTATCATCAAGGCTACTTAGGCATTCGTAGTTTTTTGTTGCAATATCTAGGTGGCGCCATGGCAATCATTTCCGGGCAGTCTTTAGGACGTGAAGGCCCAGCCATTCATCTTGGTGCCGCAACTAGCAGTTTAGTGGGTCAACAACTAGGCCTACCGAATAATACAATCCGCACACTTGTAGCCTGTGGAACTGCAGCAGCCATTGGCGCGTCTTTTAATACACCATTAGCGGGTGTAATTTTCGCACTTGAAGTGGTAATGATGGAATACTCTTTGGCCAGCTTTCTACCTGTCATACTATCTGCAGTTAGTGCCACTGCAGTCACACGCGCTGTATTTGGTACCGAAGTAGTATTTTCAGTCCCCAACTTTCAACTTACTAATTTACTAGAACTTCCTTATGTCATGTTTCTAGGTGTCGTGACCGGTATCGCAGCTTTTGTATTTATTTACTTAACAAGATTATCTGCTTTAGCAGGCAAAAAATTACCCACATGGATTAAATTTACACTGGCAGGTTGCATTACCGGACTGCTTGCTATTGTCGCGCCACAAATAATGGGGATCGGCTATGACACCGTGAACAATACCTTAGTCAATAATATCGGCCTGACATTATTACTCATTATTTTTGCGGCGAAACTAATTGCTACAGCTTGCAGCATTGGTCTGGGTTTACCTGCTGGACTCATTGGCCCTACGTTTGTAATAGGCGCAAGTTTGGGAGGCATTATGGGTCTTATGGCGCAACCTATCTTCCCAGAGCTATCTTCTTCTCCAGGCATGTATGCGCTAATTGGCATGGCAGCCATGATGGGGGCTACCTTACAAGCACCTCTAGCAGCATTAACAGCTGTATTTGAACTTACCAGCAACCCAAATATTATTTTACCCGGCATGTTAGCGATTGTTACTGCACAACTTACGGCTAGCCAGTTATTTGGCCAGCGATCCATTTATAGAATGTTGATGCAACTAAAAGGCTTGGATTACCGACATGAGCCCATGGTGCAAGCTTTACGTCGAGTTGGTGTAGCAAATGTGATGAATCGCAATATACATCGAAGCACTAATATCATTAGCAATGAAAAAGCCAAAGAATTAGTACAGCAAAATAAAGAATGGATAGTGATCGAAAAAGATGAACCCATTGCAATTCTACCTACCTCTGACTTAAGCAATTACCTGCAAGATGAAAAAGAAGAGGAAGTCGATGAGATTAATTTAATGGAAATTCCTGCTAAACGACTGCAAGTAAGCTGCATAGATTTACGTGCCACAGCCGATTCAGCACGTGAATATTTTATACAAGAAGGTGTTGAAGCACTTTGTATTAGCAGCACCATAGGGCCTGATATAATCCGTGTATATGGAATTCTCACCAAAGAAAAGTTTAAAAGCTCCTACGACATATAAAAACACACAAGCGAACTAAATATGTTTCTAACTCTTTTCCCCTGGATAAAAGCCTTTCACATTATTTTTGTGATCACCTGGTTTGCTGGATTATTTTATTTACCACGCTTATTTGTACATCATGCATTAACAGAAGAACAAGCTTGCAAAGAGCGTTTTAAAATCATGGAGCGTAAACTCTATCGATTCACCACTCCCAGCATGGCTCTCACAATAGTATTGGGCTCTTTACTGCTAGCATCTAATTGGAGCGCATATGCAAGTTCTGGATGGATTTATGCAAAGTTAGCACTGATTATACTACTGATAATTTATCATTTGTGGTGCGGAAGATTAGTTAAAGCATTTGCTAACGATACTAATACCAAATCACCTGTTTGGTATCGCTGGTTTAATGAAGCACCTGTTCTTGCCCTGTTCACAATTGTAATTCTGGTGGTCGTCAAACCTTTCTAGAAGCGGCTTGGAACCTCTGCAAGAAATATAACGCTGCCAACCAAAGCAGAACCGTTAATAATAGTAACTGGCATGCTATGGGCCCAAACAATACCGGAGCTTTCATCATCGTACTCATTAATGATTCTTCATAGTAAAAAAACCACTGATGGTTATTAGGAAATATAAGCTCATGACCAACATAGAAAATTTTTGTTGGCCCTATCAACATCACTAAAACAGCTAAAGCTAATATTACTCCTACGCCACCAATCAAGTGACGTTTAAATTTTGCTACAGGTATTTTCCTAGTTCGCATCAATATAAATACAATACATACAATTAGAGGCCCAAAAATAACTAGATATTTAAATTTACTAACTAAAGTAGCTACGTCCTTAAGATGTACCACTTCAGCATCTGTAAGTAATGTTCGCTTTGCGTTTTTTTCTTCATCTAGGTAACTTAAATCTCTTAAACCTTCCCCATCGCGTTGGATCCCTGCAACTATTCCCGAAAACAGTTCAATATGTTGTTGTTGATTTGTATTCTCAAAACCATTCTTAAATTTATTATCAGGTGCGTATTTACTAATAGTCTCATCAAGATTAAGCACTTCGTACCAAGTTGAGTACAGAAAGTTTGCAGCTGCATTGAGATTCCAGGCGATATAAAAACTGACACAGAATAAAGATATAGAAAGTAAGAAGTTGAGAATTGCAGATTGGTATTTCATGTTGCAGGCAATTCTAACTGCAATAGTACGTTCTACCGAATAAATACCTTTTAATAAGTTGCTTAATAACATCGTTTCTTTAGGAAATTACCCTCAATTAGATATATAAATGCGAATCATTCTCATTAGTATTACTATAAACGTTGATTGCAAAGCAGGTAAATCAGCTAATCATATATAACTATTTGTTTTTAAGGGATATTTTAAATGAAACACATTAAACCATTACGCAATATTGTGGCCTTGGCTGCTCTATTGGTCATCACTCTACCCATCCAAGCAGAGCAAATTTCGGTAGATAAAGAGGAATACGAGAACCTTAAAAAAGCAGTTGAGTATTTAATGATTCAACAAAAACAAGCCATGGAAACTGCCACACGCGCAGAAGAGAAAGCAGTCGAGGCAAATGAAATTGCAAATGCAACCGCTGAAGTTGTAGAAGACAGCCCTCTCGATGCCTTAGAAGGCATTTCGATAGGCGGCTATGGTGAAGTTCACTATAATAATCTAGATGCGGACGATAGCAGTCGTGATGTGGATGAAGCTGATCTTCATCGCTTTGTAGTCTTTTTAAACAAACAATTCACCGACGACCTTCGTTTTGTTTCAGAGTTTGAAATTGAACATGGTGGCGTTGAGTCAGATGGTGATCCATTGGGTGGTGAAGTAGAAGTTGAACAAGCTTATATTGAATATGATGTTAACAACGATGCTCAAGTTCGAGGTGGCGTTTTCTTAGTACCTGTTGGAATTTTAAATGAAACACATGAACCTCCAACATTTTACGGCGTAGAGCGCAATGATGTTGAAAACATCATAATTCCTTCTACATGGTGGGAAGTAGGTGTAGGTGGAAATTATAAATGGGATAATGGAATAAGTGCAGATTTAGCGATGACCTCTGGTCTCGATATTCCAAATAGCGGAAGAATTCGTAGTGGTCGTCGCAAGGCATCGCAATTAGATGCAAGTAATTATGCATATACAGGCCGATTAAAATATACAGGCATACAAGGCTTAGAACTCGCAGCTACTGTAAATCACCAAACTGATGCTAGTCAGACAAACGATGCAAACAATGACGTGATTGAGGAAGCTACTCTATATTCATTTCATGGCATATATAATCGCGGCCCAATTGGTCTTAGAGCGCTATACGCTGAATGGGACATCGATGGAGATATTAAAGATGCAGCAGGCAGCCCAGATGAGCAATTCGGGTGGTATCTTGAACCAAGCTACAAAATAAATAGCTGGCTAGGATTGTATGCTCGTTACGAAGAAGTAGAAGGCCAACGAGTTCAAGATCAGTTCAGCCAATGGGAAGTGGGTGCAAACTGGTGGCCACATGAAGATGTAGTGGTTAAATTTGACTGGCGCGATCGATCACATGATCCTGAAGCTGAAGCACAAGATCGTGACTTCGATGGATTCGATTTAGGTATCGGTTATATGTTCTAGATAATTCATCTAGATTAGACTATCTAAGCCCATATTGTATAAAACTGATATGGGCTTTTAATTTTAGAAATACGCGAACAAAAAAGTAATTTAAACTGCTTCAATTCAATATGAAATGGATTTTACCAATACTTATTTTATTAATTGCGCATGTTGCCACGGCTGCAGAAAGTGTTTATCAATCACCGGAAGACTTTCTGTCTGCTACGTTTACAGCAACACCCAACCCTAAGCGACTCACCTTATCTGGAGATCTAGGCAAAGAAGTTAAAAAGATCCTTGGTCACCGATATAAAAAAATTCGCGTGCCATATTGGCAGGATGACTGCCGCACAGCCTGGATTCTTGAAGAAATTGGTAAAGAACGTTATATCACTACGGGCTTTGTGGTGAACTCCCAGGGTCTTGAGAAGGCTAAAGTATTAATTTTTAGAGAAAGCCGTGGTTGGGAAGTGAAACAAGATTTTTTTGGAAAGCAATTTATTGGAGCAAAACTAACAGAGAAAAACAAGCTCGATACGAATATTGACAATATCTCTGGTGCCACCCTCTCGGTAAATGCTGTCACCAACATCTCCAGAATGTCTCTTTTGCTACATAAACATGTAACAAAAGATTCGTGTTAATATTTTTGCCCCATGGCCGCCAAACTCCACATGTGGCATCGCAGAATAGGTCTGCTTGCTGCAATATTCATTGCTTTTTTAGTGATTACTGGCATTGCATTACAACATAGCGATGATTTCAATCTAAATAAGCAATACTTATCCAGCTCTTGGTTGCTTAAGTATTACGGGATTAAGCCTAATCCAATAACGACATATCAGCTTGGCAACCAGACCATCTCTCATGCTGGAGAATCAATCTATTTATCTGGAAAACCTATAACACATGAAATAAGTGCTATTCATGGTGCCGTTAAACATATCACCGACACGAATAACAAAATTGTCATTGCCACCTCTGACTCTTTAATCGTCATCGGTCATGATGGACACATAATTGACGAAATCACTACACAAGATGGTTTACTGGAAGCTCCCATTGGTATCGCACTGTCAAAAAACAACACTATGGTAGTGCGTGGAATTAACACATATTGGGAAAGTCTTGGTGATTTAACCCGTTGGCAAAAACTACAAGGACCACATCCTCACTGGGTAGCACCCGCGATAACCCTACCGGTTTTAAGACAAGTAATTGAATCTCATGATATGAGCAAACAAATTAATTTAGAAAGGTTTTTACTCGATGCCCATAGTGGGCGAGTTTTTGGAAAATATGGTATTTACGTTATAGATGTAGCAGCCATCTTGTTACTGATTCTTTCCATTACAGGAATTTGGCTCTGGGTAATACGACGGTAGTTCGACGTTAAAATTCAAATAATTAATGCACCGCAGTAAATAAAAATGGCTCAAATTCTTTTAATGCTTTCTCATATACCTTACGTTTAAACGCAACCACTTCTTCAAGAGGATGCCAATAATCCACCCAGCGCCAGTTATCAAATTCTGGTTTTTGAGAATGATTTAAGCAAATATTACTTTCATCAGTTTGTAATTTTAGCAAAAACCAACGCTGCTTTTGTCCAATGCATTTAGGCATACTATGCTTTCGCACTAAACGTTCAGGCAATTTATAATGAAGCCAATCTTTTGTACAAGTGATAATATCAACGTGGCTTTGACCTAAACCGGTTTCTTCTTCTAACTCCCGATAAAGAGCCTGCTCAATGGTTTCATTTGGTTGAACTCCTCCTTGAGGAAATTGCCAGGCTTCTTGACCATACCGTTTACACCAAACGACATGCCTAGATTCATTACATACTATGATGCCAACATTTTCGCGATAACCAGAAGCATCAATTACATGCTGATTGCATTCCATCACTACCCTCCAGCCGTATATTGTTGCATAGGGTCTAAATAGGAGCAATTTAGACTGCGTCTAGATATACAAACTTAATATACAATACAATGACTTAGCATTATTGATACAGATTTTCTTTAAACCTTTATATTTATTATAACTATGGCATTAGCATTATTCGATCTAGACGAAACCTTAATTGCTGGCGATAGTGATTATGAGTGGGGTGCTCACCTTGTATCCATTGGCAAGGTAGACGCTAAATACTATGCAAGTGAGAACGAGCGTTTTTACAAAGAGTATCTTGCAGGTAAGTTAGATGTATATGAATTTTTAAATTTTGCCCTGCAACCTTTAGCCAATAATTCTTACGATGAATTATGCCAATGGCGTGAAGATTATATAGAGCAACGCATCAAACCAATTATCAAACCCAAGGCATTTGATTTAATTTCCAAACATCGCGATGCTGGAGATCGTTTAGTTATTGTCACTGCAACAAACAGTTTTATTACTGAACCAACTAAAGATATGTTTGGCATGGACGACTTAATTGCAACGGAACCTGCAATAGAAAATGGAAACTTTACGGGTAAAGTGCGAGGCACACCGAGCTTTGGTCCTGGAAAAGTTACGCGCCTACAAGAATGGCTAAAAGATTCTAGCGATTCTCTTGAAGGAAGTTACTTTTATTCTGACTCTCGCAACGACATTCCACTGTTAGAGTTAGTTAGCCATCCCATTGCAGTAGATGCAGATGAAAAACTCAGCGAACATGCTGCTGAAAATAATTGGCAGCAGATTAGCTTGAAGTAATTTTAAATCTTAAAAAGATTGTCCAAATTCTTTTTTATACTGCTGTTTAAAATCATTCAATGAATATTTGTGATTCTGCGTACCATTATGTGCAACTTTTATAGCACCCATTAGCGCTGCAATACGACCCGTGACATCCCAACCTAGATTATTCATTAAGCCGTAAATCAAACCGCCTCGGTACGCATCTCCACAGCCGGTTGGATCTAGAACTGAAGTGGCTTTCACTGCAGGAATTTCCATTGACTTACCATCGGTATGAATTACAGAACCTTCGCCACCTCGAGTAACAATTGCGGCTTCAACTTTTTCGGCAATCTGTTGAATCGATAAACCAGTCCGCTCTTGCAATAATTGTGACTCATAGTCATTCACACAAACATAAGTGGCTTGCTCTACAAGCTTAAGCAATTCTTCACCATCAAACATTGGCAAGCCCTGACCAGGATCAAACATAAATGGAATTTCAGCATCTACACACTGCTGCGCGTGCTGCACCATTCCATCTTTACCATCCGGAGAAATTAACACTAGACTGATTCCATCTTTGGTAGGAATTACATTTTCATGCGCGTTATTCATTGAGCCGGGATGAAAAGCAGTTATTTGGTTATCATCTAAGTCTGTTGTGATAAAAGCTTGCGCGGTATATTCGTTATCAATCTGTTTAATGTATTTCTGATCGATACCACACTCAGACATCCATTTTGAATAAGGATCAAAATCTTGACCTACTGTTCCCATCGGTAATCCGTCACCACCCAATAAATTTAAATTGTAGGCAATGTTGCCCGCACAGCCACCAAATTCTTTACGCATTTGTGGCACTAAAAAACATACATTCAGAATATGCACCTTTTCTGGCAAGATATGTTCTTTGAAACGGTCAGGAAAGACCATAATGGTGTCGTAGGCCATTGAGCCACAAATTAGTGCTGACATCGTAAAATTCCTTTCTTGTTAGATAAACTTATGTACATCGTGAAAAATATGGTTGCAGAGTATCCGTTGTACACACAATAAAATAAAGTGCTTTTATAAATGACGGTATTAAAAAACGAATTAGTTCGCCACTATGCGTGGCTACGCAAATATGGCTATAACGACTCGCATAGCGGTAATGCCTCTGTTCGTGATGGAGATCGCATATGGGTGACCCCCACAGGAGCTTGTGCGGACACGTTACAAGCTGATGATTTAGTTGCGTGCTCAGTGGATGGGTCGTGCGGAAAAGATGCATCGTTTGACGCAAAATTACATATTGAAGTCTATAAACAAAACGCTAAAGCCCATGCAGTATTTCATAGCCACGGGCCCCACACCATCGCATTGACCATGAGCGGAAAAGACTTCATACCTGATGATTTTGAAGGCAAGCTCTATTTCCCTACTGTACCCGTACACACCATTAAATTTGATGACTACTCAGCAGAGTCTCCTCGACTTGTTGCCAGCACGCTTAGTAAATATTGCATTACTGTTGTGAGTGGACATGGAGTATATGCCTGTGCTGAATCCATAAATTTAGCCTATAAATGGACCTGCTCCCTTGAGCATTCAGCAAAGATTGCTTTCCTAAACCAACAATTAAAAACTTAAATTTCCACTAGCTGGAAATCATCTTTCATCGCCCCACACTCTGGACACTTCCAATTAAATGGCACATCTCCCCAGCGTGTACCGGGCTCAATTCCCTCTTCAGGTGCACCTTTGGCCTCATCGTAGATCCATCCACAAATTACACACATATATGTTTTATACTGCATTAATGGTTCTATCCCTATTTAACTAAATATTCCAGTTACATAATGAATACATCTGCAAATACACCTGTTGTTATGGCATTTTCAGGCGTAGATCCAACAGGAGGAGCTGGTATACAAGCAGATATTGAAACCATTGCAAGCTTGGGTTGCCACGCCGCACCTATTATTACATCAGTAACGGCTCAAGATACTACCAATGTCATTGACACCTCTCAAATCAATGAACACTTTATTATTCAACAAGCACGAATTGTTCTAGAAGACATGAACGTTGCTACAATAAAAATTGGCCTAATCGAAAGCGACACAACTGCAATGGCGATACACTCTCTGCTAACCGATTATAAAGATATACCTGTTGTATTAGATCCCATTATCATTGCCGGTGGCGGTAAAGTTTTAGCTAATGAAAATGTGATTGATGCTATTAATACCTTGCTAGTACCGCTAGCCACAATCGTGACCCCTAATAGCGAGGAGACTAGAAGCTTGGCACCTGAAGGCGACACCCTCGATGCTTGTGCAATGGCACTATTAGAGCGCGGCACACATTATGTTTTGGTCACAGGCACTCACGAAAAAACCGATAAAGTTTGTAATGTTTTATATGGCAATCATCGCAAGCTCGACACACGCAGCTGGCCTCGTCTACCCGACCAATACCATGGCTCAGGCTGTACACTTTCCTCCGCTATAGCTTCAAATATAGCGCGTGGGCAAGACATTGTTTCTGCCACCCATCAAGCCCAAGAATACACCTGGAAATGTTTACAGGCTGCCCGTCAGCTTGGCATGGGGCAAAAAATTCCCAATCGGTTTCATTGGCTGAAATAGCTATTCCAAAAAATCATGCAAAAACTTACAGGTCTATATGTAATAGCCGATGCGGCGTGTATTGGTAATGATAAAATTATTACTAAAACAGAAGAAGTCTTAACTACCGGTGTAAAAATAATTCAATATCGAGACAAGATTAATTCACCAGAAGATCGCTACAAAATTGCTGCACAACTACGTAAGCTTACACACGATCATACTTGCTTATTAATTATTAATGATGATGCACAGTTAGCTCTTGATATCGACGCTGATGGCGTACATTTAGGTAAAAATGATACTTCTATTGAACAAGCTAGAAGGCTGCTTGGCGACGATAAAATTATTGGCGCCTCATGTTATGCGCAATATGAAGATGCACAGATAGCTATAAATGCTTCTGCGGACTACATAGCATTTGGTAGCTTTTTCCCATCTACAACCAAACCTAATGCCCCTAGAGCTGAAATTGCTCTTCTTACAAAAGCAAAACAGCAATTTAAAACCCCAATCTGTGCAATTGGTGGCATTACCCCCCAAAATGCTACTAACGTTCTAACCGCAGGTGCAGATATGATTGCCGTAATTAGTGCAGTTTTTAATGCTTCATCTCCAAAGCAGGCTGTGCAAGAATATTTATCATTAATGTGAAACTTTGAAATTATGACGACATCAGAACAAGCCTTTGAAGAAGCCCAAAAATTTATTCCAGGTGGCGTTAATTCCCCCGTTCGTGCATTTAAAGCTGTAGGCGGAGCACCTGTATTTATCAAACGCGCACATGGTTCGCGTATATATGACATCCACGACAAAGAGTTTATCGACTACGTTGGTTCTTGGGGTCCGATGATCCTAGGGCACGCACACCCCGAAGTAATCCAAGCGGTTCAAAACGCTGCAGAACATGGTTTAAGTTTTGGCGCACCTACTGAAATAGAATCTGAAATGGCGAAACTAGTTTGCGAACTGGTTGAATCTATAGAAATGATACGCATGACCAGCTCAGGTACAGAAGCCACAATGAGTGCAATTCGCCTGGCTCGCGGCCACACTGGACGCAATAAAATTATAAAATTTGAAGGTTGTTACCATGGACATGGTGACGCATTGTTAGTGAAAGCCGGCTCCGGCGCACTTACACTTGGCGTACCGAGCTCTCCTGGTGTACCTGATGAGACCGCAGAAAATACGATCACCCTCACCTACAACAACTTGGAAGAAGTTGAACAAGTATTTGAAAAAATGGGCGAGGAAATTGCTTGTGTAATTGTGGAACCGATTGCGGGCAATATGAATTGCATCCCTCCCGTAAAGGATTTTTTACAAGGTTTACGTAAGACTTGTTCTGAATATAAGTCGATATTAATTTTTGATGAAGTCATGACTGGTTTTCGCGTTGCAAAAGGTGGCGCGCAACAGCTTTATAAAGTCGTTCCAGACTTAACCACGCTGGGCAAAATTCTCGGCGGTGGCATGCCGGTGGGTGCCCTTGGTGGCGAACGTGCCATTATGGACTCTCTGGCTCCTGTAGGCCCTGTTTATCAAGCAGGAACTCTATCTGGCAACCCTATTGCCATGACCGCAGGCCTAACAACGCTTAAATTACTTTCAGAACGCGGCTTTCACGATCAATTGCAGCGCAAAACAAAAATGTTGGTCGAGGGGCTGTTAGATGCTGCAAAAAAGAACAATATTCCACTCTCTGCAAATTATGTAACCGGTATGTTTGGTTTGTTTTTTAGTGAAGAAGAGAAGATTACTTCTTTTTCACAAGTAACTGCTTGTAATGCAGATCACTTTAATAAATTCTTCCACTACATGTTAGATCAAGGAGTATATCTTGCCCCTTCGTCTTATGAAGCAGGATTTATTTCAAGCGCGCATACAGAAGAAGATATCGAAAAAACCATTGAAATCGCCAATAAAGCGTTTGCTAAAATTTAGAGAGTTGGCTCTACAATTTCTTGAAAACAAGATTTTTGGAAACGCGGCGAACAGATAGCTAGAAATATCAAATCACTAGCACCAGTATTGCTTATTTTTTGCATACAGCCAGATGGAATAATTACCACATCACATGGTCTTATTGCTTGAGGCGAAAGATTCCCTACATCAATCAAACCTTCGCCTTCAAGAATCACATATCGCTCTACCGTACCAATTAATTCATGTAATTGAGTAGTAACTCCTGGCTCAACTCGTGCCCTAGCGATGGACAAACCCGGATCATCATCAGAATTAGAAAGTTCAGTTATATAACAGCCTTCACCAAAATAATATTCGTTTGAGAAATCAGCTTTCTTGACATATGGCTGCATTGATTAAAATTATTATTTGATACGCTGTTGAAGAAAATCGATTACAATTTTTTGTACACGCTCATCTTCTAATAAATCATGCTGGTTACTTAATTTACCTTTCTTGTATACCACTGACTTGCTGCCATTCTTTCTGTTCAAGAAACTTGTGCAGTCGCCTTTGTTATAGGAATTTTGAAACCAGGGATCTCTAGAACCTACCAGCGCTAAAACTGGTTCGCCTTTAGGCGCTCTTACTCCTTTATATTCTTGCCATCCTGCATTACAAGTCCAGCCTTCTACTACACGCGCATTAACTGCTCGATTCTTATTTTTTGAATAAAATCTTGCAGTAGTTATTGCACCTTCACTAAAGCCCATTAAAAATACATTATTTTCATCCACCCAAGGCAGTTGTTTAGCCTGCGCGATAGTATTTCCCGCATCATTTAGCCTAATTCTAATAACCCCACGATACATGCTACCCACATGTCGAGACGGGTCACATGATTGCGGATACTTCTCGCGCGCAAAACTAGGTGGCGCAATGACCGCAAAACCATTTTTAGCTAACAAATTAAGACGCCTAATCGTACCCGGCCACATTCCTGAACATCCATGCAAATAGATAACCGTTGGAAATTTTTTATTAAGCTTTAAGGGTGCTGATGTGATTTCAGCAATGGTGCTTTGAATATACTCATCTTTATCTGATGGAATGCGAACTAGACTCGCTTGCCATACTCGCTCTAACTCCTCAGGATCATTCCAGTCTTTGCGAGACATTTTCGAAGCAGATGTAAGCTTCTTTCCGCCATTGCCGTATTGGCTATATGAATCTGAAGACTCCGCATATGCAGATGCATTTAAAAACACAACTGCCAAAAATAATAAATAACTAAACCGTTTGATGTTGGCCATATAATTTTGAGTACAATCCATTCGCGTTAATCAATTCTTCGTGTCCACCTTGTTCGGTAACCTTCCCATCTTCAAATACGTATACAGTATCCGCCTGCTTAACCGCACTTAATCGGTGTGCAACGATAATCATAGTTCTACCTTTAAGTAATTCTGCTAGTGCTATATGCAGTTTAGCTTCCGTATCCGCATCCAGTGCAGAAGTCGCCTCATCTAGAATAACGACTTGTGGATTAGTTAGTGCCATCCTAGCAATGGCAATGCGTTGTCGTTGACCGCCAGACAGACGAACTCCATCGACCCCAATCAAACTATCCAACCCTCTAGGCATAGCTTCGATAACATCTTTAATTTGTGCAACTTCTAGCACTCGCCATAAAGCCGCATCTGGCATTTCTCTACCCAGCGTTAAATTCATGCGTACTGTATCGTTAAATAATGCTGGATGTTGCAGCACACAAGCCACATGCTCACGCACCACCTCCATGCCAATTCGCGAAACTGGAACATGATCAAACTTTATTTCACCAAATAGCGGCGGATACAACCCAAGCAATACTTGTACTAGCGTTGATTTTCCACCACCACTCGCGCCGACTAACGCCACTTTTTCACCTGCTTGAATAGCAAGATTAACGCCATCCAACACATAAGGCCCATCACCATAGGCAAACTTAATATCTTCTATTTGCACGCTAACCGCATGTTTGTCGGTGAACGGATTTTCTATATGCGGATATTGGGGCTCTCGTGGCAAATGTAATAACTCATTTATACGCCCCAATGCAGCCTTAGCCCCATAAAAAGAATATTGAATACTCAACACCTCTTGCACTGGACCCATCATAAACCAAAGATATCCAAACACAGCAATCATCTCGCCAATGCTGAGGTCGGTTATCAACACCATCGCCATACTTAGTGCACGAAAGATATCAAAGCCAATTAAAAATACTGAAAAAGATAATCTGTTTGCTGCATCGCTTTTCCATGAAAATGCAGTCGAATGTTCTTTTAATTCTTTTGCATTTTTCTTTACACGATCTAAGTAGTAAGTCTCTCTATTGCTTGCACGAATTTGTTGAATACCACCCAAAGTTTCGGTAAGCGATTGCTGAAATTTTTCAAAAGATTTATTTTCTTTTTTCTTAAGTTCTTTTACTTTCTTACCTATCAACATAGTGATGTAAATCACCAATGGATTTACAAACATAATACATAATGCAAGTTGCCAATGTAGCCAAAGCAATACACCCGCAACACCCACTATAGTTAATGCCGCAACTAGAAATTTACTTACTGTTTCACCTGCAAACTGATCAACCGTATTTAAATCAGTCACAAATTTTGAGGATACGGCACCACTGCCTAGAGTCTCATACTCCGACATAGCCACCGATTTCAGTCGATTAAGTAATTGATAACGAATTCGATAAATGATGTCTTTCGCAATGCCGACAAATTTTTTAGTTTGCCAAACATTCAAAAACAAATAGGTTAAACGCAGAATAATACATATCGCAGTTAGCACAGCAATGTATAGAAAAGGTGTATGCAAAGACTCTGGGAAGAATTTACCCACTGTAGCAACCACCTTTCCTGGCCTTTCTAACAATACCTCATCAATCAAAAGTGGGATAAGCAGTGGAATAGGAATGCTTGCAAGCACCGCCACAATGGCAATGAGATGTGCAGAATAAAGTTCTTTTTTATGCGCAAGCGCCATGTTTAACACATGGCGTACGGTATACCGCTCTGGAATAGATTCTATATTTGCTTCACGATTGGTTTGACTCATTAGACTAGCAATTGTTATTAAGCCTCTTTTGAATCCTGCTCTTTACTCTGCTTTTCGATATCGGCTCTAACTTGATCCATATCCAATGCTTTAGTTTTATCAATAATATCTTCTAATTGTGCTGGCGGTAATGCGCCTGCTTGTGAATACAATAATATTTGTTCACGAAAAATCATTAATGTTGGTATTGAGCGAATATTGCATGCTTCAGCTAATTCTTGCTGTTCTTCTGTGTTTACTTTTGCAAATACAACCTCTTCATGATTTTTAGATGCCGCTTCAAAAGTTGGTGCAAATGATTTGCATGGGCCACACCATGAAGCCCAAAAATCGATAATGATAGTGTCATTTTTCTCAACGGTATCGTTAAAATTATCCTTAGTTAGGGCAATCGTTGCCACAATTCTCTCCTTTTATTATAGAAATTTAGAATCCTGCATAGCTTCTTTTAGATGATAAAGACGCACAATATGGTCATCGATCTCTAGGAGCCGTTGCTTAGTCGCTAATTGTAGAGGTAACAGTTCAGTAAGACGAGCACCTACCCAACCTGCGTAATCATACCCAGCTGGCAAGGTAGTATAGGGCTTGCCTACTTGGGTAATCACTTTTTGCAACAGACTACGCATGGATTCAAACTCTTCAGGTAATTCAACATCAGGGTCTGCTACTAAACACTGCACTTGCCCTACCAAAAGCTGATTCGACCGGATATGCGTGTCCTCTATATGAATCTTTTTCTCACCGTAGGCGGTTATTCCTAACAATCCATCCGGCAGCATCTCCCAATCTGCAATTCTGCATTCTGTACCTGTCTTATATACTTCCGCTGCCAGGCCTACCTCTTGGCCCATTTCTTTGCCATCTTTAATAAGTGCAATACCAAATCCATGCTCATTGCGCATACAGTCTTTCACCATATCTAAATAACGAGGCTCAAATAAACGCAACGGCAGCGCACCACCAGGAAAAATTACCGAATTCAGCGGGAATAAAGGCAACTCATGCAAATTTGAAGACAAAGCTTAAGCTCGTTGCTTAATAAAAGATAATAATTGATTGAATTTTTACATTGATTACGCAGCTTTATCGGCTGCAATTTTATTATCGGCTAAACGCTTGACCATTGAATGTGCTACTGCTTTATAAAATTGCGCTTGCAGTGCTGTAGACATTTTATCTAGATCAGTAGTGGTCAACTTCATTAACAACATATCAGTGTTCGCCATAATACTGGTATTACTATTCTCATTTCTTAATAAGCCAAGCTCGCCAAAACAATCTCCTTCCGCCAAAGTTTTAACCGGCTCATTTGTTTTATATACAATAGCTTTTCCACCCACGATAACGTAGAAAGTTTGATCTATTTCACCTGCAGATAAAATAGTTTCATTACTTGATATACGCAACCACGTTGCTAAATCAACAAACTCAGATAATTGTTTCTGACTGAATTCTTTAAAGAACCCTAGCATTCCAGCCTGATCCGCATTCACACTCTTAATGATCTCCGTCTCTTCATAGCGCAAAGCAATGTCTACACTGCGAATCGCGGACGCAAAATCTGCAGCAGCTGGATAGCGCTGATCTTGTTGCTTCTCTAATGCTTGATCAATGATAGGTTGTATTTTCCCGGCATGCTCAACACCGTAATTTGCCAGAGGCTTTGGTTTTTCATTTAAAACCTTGTACATATGTGTATGCACATTATCCGCCTCAAATATTTTAACTCCAGTAATCAATTCATAGAGCACAACACCAAGTGCGTACAAATCAGTACATGGACCCACTTCTTGCTCTTCAATTTGTTCTGGTGCCATATATAATGGCGACCCAAATAAACCACTAGATAAAGTGTCTATCTCGTTTCTTACCTTAGCGATTCCAAAGTCTACAATTTTGACATTACCATCTCGCATGATCAGAATATTTGCAGGTTTAATATCTCGATGAACAATGTTTTTACTATGCGCATACTCAAGCGCTTTACAGCACTTAAATACAATATCAATTGCCTTAGAAATTGATATTTCTTCTTTAGCATTCATTATACAAGCTAAACTTTTTGCATCTATGTACTCCATTACGATAAAGGTTTGGCGATCACCAATTCCTGCATCATAGACAGAGACTATATTAGGGTGTTGCAGCTGACCAATTGCACGAGTTTCCAGAAAAAAAGAATTGCGCAACTGCTGTGAATTTTCTTCACCCTCTTGATTATCGGGAAATTGGCTAACTTTTATAGCTACATCGCGCTCTAAAAATGGATCGTGCGCCTTATAAATGGTGCGATACTTTCCTTGATGGATGATCTCGTCTAACTGATATTTCCCTATCCGATCTCCGGAAGATAAGCTGCGACGTTTTCTTCTATCACTCATATTCTATATGCACATTAATGTAATGCTTTAGATTCCCGGCTTGATAACTGTAGAACTAGTTTTTCAGATAGACCATCGAAACTGCCATTACTTAAAATTAAAACATTGTCGCCTTGTTTGATCTCGCTTAGTAAATCCAAAATAATATCGTCTACAATAGAAAATACTTTTGTGTCAGGCTTAATATTTTTTGTTACATCATGAATTGACCAATGCAAATCTGTTGGCTCAAAAATAAATACCTTATCTGCATCATCAAATGCTTTTGCCAGATGATCTACATGGATCCCTAAACGCATTGAATTTGATCGTGGCTCAAAAATAGTAATAATACGACCGTCAGGACGTTGTTCTCTAAATGCAGTTATAGTTGCTGCAATTTCAGTTGGGTGATGAGCAAAATCATCGTAGACACTAATTTCATTAAACGTACCTTTATGTTCCAGACGACGCTTAACTCCAGAAAATGTTGTTAAAGCTTGCAACGCATCTTCTACATATACGCCAGCGTGCTGAGCTGCCGCAATAGCTGCGACGGCATTAGCCATATTATGGCGACCAAACAATTCAAGCGCACCCAAGCCTCGCGGCTTATTATTTTGCTGTAAAGTAAATTGTGAATTCTGTAAATCGATATCTCCTGCAAACCAAGTTGCAGAGGCATCTATAGTCGAGAATGATTCTGTTGGCGTCCAACATCCCATATTAATTACATCTTGTATATTTTGATCATCTAGATTGATGATTAGTTTTCCATCGCTCGGCAGAATTCGAATCAAATGGTGGAATTGACGCTTTATGGCATCGAGATCATCAAAAATATCTGCGTGATCAAATTCTAAGTTATTTAGCACCAAAGTATGAGGACAGTAGTGAACGAATTTAGACCGCTTATCAAAAAAAGCCGTATCATACTCATCCGCTTCAATAACAAAGTACTTTGAATCACCCAATCTGGAGGAATAATCGAAGTTCTCAGGTACCCCGCCAATCAAAAATCCAGGCTTTAATCCAGCTGATTCGAGTATCCAAGCCAACATACTGCTAGTCGTAGTTTTCCCATGCGTGCCCGCTACTGCAAGTACCCAACGATCTTTCAAAACGTGGCCATGTAGCCAAGCTGGACCAGATGTAAAAGGAATATGATTATTCAGCAGATATTCAACCACCTCATTACCACGCCCCATCACGTTGCCAACAATAATTTGATCGGGTAGTGGGAATATATGATCTACTGAATAACCACTCATTAGCTCAATCCCTGCCATCTCAAGCTGTGTGCTCATCGGAGGATACACGTTCATATCGGACCCTGACACGGTGTGTCCTAATTGCTTGGCTATCACTGCCAAACTACCCATAAAAGTTCCACAAATACCAAGTATGTGTATATGCATCAGCTTGCCATTTTAATTGGCCACTCTCGCAGCTAAAAATAATTCTAAAATTATAATGCTTAATAAAGCATAGCAAATACTAATCGCAACTCCATATCTCAATAAAGAAGAAATAGCTCGACTAAAAATAAACCCGTACACAATAACTACCCAGATAAGGAGCGCAAAACTAAGCAAAGCAAACAAAGTAACCAAGCTTCCACCTAAACTTTCTTTTGACAAAGGATAAATTACAGGCGCAGAAATCAAATTAATCAATGTAACCGTACCTAGCATGGCACAGAATGTTTGAGTAAAGCGCTCTGGATTTTTAAGCACTAATATTTTTGTGAATACGAATGAAAAGAACAAGCCCGCCACACTAGAAAGACCTGCAATTTGAAGATCGTGAATCATCGAACCCAACCAAAAAGAAACCACAAGACTCACTCCTATTAGAAGCAACATCAAGGTCAAATCGCTCGGCAAATCTTCTGGACCCTTGCGTAACAAGCAGATATCTAAAAGAGTTTTTATAATTTCAATCATTACACAACTCTAAGAAACTTTCTTATTCGCCAAATGTCTACCGGTTTTTACTCCTGCAATACATGCATACAGACCTTCCGTGGACATATATCTAGACGAAAGAGATCGAGAAAACAGAGTGTATAAATATAAGCTATTCGAAAGGTCTTTCATCATAAATCAGGGATATATCAAACTAGATCAGAGTTTCCTCATGCTTGTAAAAAACCATATATGCCACGTTTCGATGACGCTTTCATCCATTCACGAAGGTAATCTATTTCAGGCGTGCCTTGCTGATCCTCTATTGATCCGCCATCACGTAAGTGTCGATAAACTTGCTCAAGTTTTTTATATCTCTCACCTTTGATCCCTGCTCTTCGCAAACCAATGGTATTAAGACGATAGTGCCTTACTGGATCTCCACCTAGCAAACAAAATGGCAATACATCTTTACGCACAGGTGTAAATCCAGCCACCATTGACATTTTCCCAACACGTATAAATTGATGTGTCCCTACATGCCCACCTAGGATAGCTTTATCTCCAATTTCAATATGACCGCTTAAACCAACATATGCCGTAAGAATTACTTCATCACCCAATTGGCAATCATGTGCCACATGAGAATAACTCATTAAGTAGCACTTAGAACCTAGTGTAGTTGGAACATTTGGATTAGTAGAACGATGCACTGTGCAATTTTCACGAATGATATTTTCATCACCGATATCCACCCAGGTTTCTTCACTGTCAAATGATAAATCTTGCGGAAGACCTCCTAAAACAACTTGTGCGTGTAATCGATTATTCTTACCGAGCTTTACATAGGAATGCAGCACACAATGAGGACCAATTTCGGTGCCCGATTGAATAACTACATTATCCTCAACGACACTATAAGGTCCTATTTTTACATCAGTGTCGATTTCTGCTTTCGAAGAAACAACAGCAGTAGAGTGAATATTTGACAATTTTTTAATAAAACGACGTTAAGAAGAATTTTAGTATTTAGAATCTTTTAATGAATCCACTATATGCTAGTAATTAAAATAGAACGGCCATGTCATCGATATCAATAACGTCACCACTCATTAGATCCTTTACTCATTTTAGCAAAATATTGCTGCGTGACATTAATTAATTTTTGGCGCTAACGTTTGGTAGATATGTAGCTATTCCAGAGTTCCCGACAATCTTCATCAAATTCAAGAATACTAAATCCAACAACATAACTGCTCTGGGAAATTCGGTTAACTGAAATCACTCTAGTTTTACATTCAATAGTATCTGTCAATCCACGTGGTTTAGGAGTCTTTATATGAATATTCGCGGTAATATTCTCACCAGGAGTAACTTGTATGTATCGGCTGAAGATGCTGGTTGCTGTCGGACCCTCACAAACAATGCGCAACCCCCGCAAAGAGACCTCCATAGAAGTTGCGCCAAAACTGTACTCATCCATATTTATCTGAACAGCCAATTTAGCTCGATAACGTGCTACTGCTCTACGCTCAGTTTTCAACAAACGGCTCCCGATTGATAATTTATTTTCCTGTATCCTAAAACGACTCAACAAACTATCTAATATGAAGATAGTTATGTCAATCCAACGATTATTTAAGAAGTTTTAGCAAATCTTTTTCACTTAATATTTTAACACCTAAAGATTCTGCTTTATTTACCTTAGAGCCTGGGTTAGCCCCAACAATTACCGCAGTGGTTTTCTTAGAAACACTATTAGTCACCTTTGCTCCTAGCTGTTTCAATTGTTCAGCAGCTTTTGGACGGCTAAGTTTTTCCAAACTCCCAGTTAATACATATATCTTTCCAGCAAGTGAATCATTTTTTATTTTTGTTTTCTTCTTCCAATTTATTCCTGCTTTAATTAGCTCATCAATAACTTCTCGATTATGTACTTGTGCTATAAAAGCTATAATATTTTCTGCAACAATTGGCCCTACATCGTCAATCTCCTGTAATTGCTCATTACTAGCGTTTAACAATGAACTTAAGTCAGGGAAATAATCTGCCAAAGCAGCTGCTGTTGCTTCACCTACTTCTCGTATACCTAATGAATATATAAAACGAGAAAATATAGTCTGCTTGCTCTCTTCTATTGCAGCTAATAAGTTTGTCGCAGACTTTTCCCCCATACGGTCTAACGCTGTAATTTTTTCTTTTTCTAAATAAAATAGATCTTGCACACTGGAAATCAATTCTTCTTCTACCAATTGATCTACTAATTTATCTCCCAAGCCTTCTATATCCATTGCAGTGCGAGATGCAAAATGTTTAATCGCACCTTTTCGCTGTGCCGGGCAAAATAACCCCGCACTACAGCGAATAGCGGCTTCATCATCTATACGTACCACTTCCGAATCACACTCAGGACATCTTGCAGGCGCCTTGATGGGCTTGCTACGCTTTTCGCCCGCTTTTAAAACAGTTTTAACCACCTCTGGAATAACATCTCCCGCCCTACGGATGATAACTTTGTCACCTTCACGCACATCTTTGCGTTGCACCTCATCCATATTATGCAAGGTTGCATTGCTCACTGTAACGCCGCCAACAAAAACAGGCTCTAACTTAGCTACAGGCGTTAATGCACCCGTGCGACCTACCTGAAACTCAATCCGATCTACTTTAGATACTGCTTCTTGCGCTGGAAACTTATGCGCAACCGCCCACCTTGGTGCGCGCGAAACAAACCCAAGCTCTTCTTGCAACTTTAAATCATTAACTTTATATACCACTCCATCCATTTCATAATCTAACGTATCACGCTGCTTTGAAATCTCTTCATAAAAACTTAGACAACCTCTATAACCAGGCACCAGAGCAACTTCTGGGCACACTCTTAAACCCAGCTCTTTTAAAAACTGCAACGATTTATATTGAGTAGTGATTGCAGTTGATTTTTCAATATTTGTTGCACTATAAAAATAAATATCTAAAGGCCTCTTAGCAGTGTTTCGCGGATCTAACTGCCGCAAACTACCCGCTGCTGCATTCCTTGGATTAACAAAAGTTTTTTCACCTTTTTTTCGTGCCATTGCATTCATTTTTTCAAAACCTTTTTTAGGCATGAACACTTCGCCACGAACCTCCAATTCAGTAGGCAACTTTTTATGTTTACGTAACCGCAACGGAATAGACTTAATCGTGCGAATATTTTCAGTAATATCCTCTCCTGTCATACCGTCACCACGCGTGGCTCCACGAACCAATACACCTTTTATATAAATCAAGCTAACCGCCAAACCATCAAGCTTTGGCTCAGCGGTATAATCAATATTAATATCTCTCTTCAAGCGATCTTTAACGCGAATTTCAAAAGCCTCTAGTTCTTCTGCACTAAAAACATTCCCAAGTGATAACATTGGCACTGCATGTTTTGCAGATAAAAAAGAGTTAAGAGGTTTGGCACCTACACGTTGCGTAGGTGAATCTGTAGTAATTAGCTTAGGATTAGCATTTTCAAGCTCTTGCAAACTGCTCATCAGCTTGTCGTATTCAGCATCAGGGATGGTGGGCTCATCTAAAACATAATAGGAATAATTATGTTGCAGAATTTCATCCCGCAACTTTTTAATCTTATTTTGTATGCTAACAGCCATTACGAACTCTGTAGATAACGAGGTTACAGCATAGCCATTATAATGCTGCCGAAATGATTTTTGCAGATGTAATTATCTTAGGCGGGCACAGGACGCGGGTGTCTCAAACTAAACAACTGTATATCTTCTTGCAAATGAGCCGTCATTTGTGGATTTAAACGATTTCGAGATTCATCTAATAAATCTCCGTTTAAGCGCTCCGAGAACTTTTTAGCGTCTTCCAACATAAAATTAAATGCTCTCAATCCTTCCTCTGGCCCAGGCAAACTTAATATGAAACTCAAACCTGGGGTTTCAAACCCATGCATGCCATCTGCATCAAATGTACCTGGCTTAACCATATTTACAATACTATACAATGCTCTCTTTCCGCTGAAGCGTTCAACATTTTTATTGAAAATATAGGCACTATCGAGCTCCAAATCATGTTCTTTGCATAAATTTAAAATCGCTTTCCCATTAAACTTTTGTGGGCGTCGCGCCACTACATGCAAAATGACTAATTTTTCTACTTGCTTGGAAGGCTCAGGCTCAGCATCTAATAGACTAGGTTGATGATTTAGGGATGGCTTGTCTTTAGGTATGATAATTCTTGGAGACTCTTCAATATCCTCTCGCACGAGATTACTTATACCATCACCTGCTGCATCAATAACTGCTTCTTCGCTTACAGCATCATCCTCCCGCATTAGATCATCATTTAGCTCAAGCGCTCGATCTAGTTCTAGTGGATCGGGTAAATCGCCAGTCTCAAAATTATATTCATCGTCTTCACGTTTGATTACCGCACGCTTAGATTTGCCAAAGAAATACATCGCCACGATCGCTGCCAGCCCAGTTAGCAATAGTGCAATTCGTAGTTCTAATTCCATAAAATTTGCGCAGACATAAATTATTTTAACTGACGCAGATTATAGTGATGCGCGAAAATAAAATAATTAAACCGCAACCATCTCAGCCGCAGCATCCACATCAACAGAAACAATTCGAGATACTCCTGGCTCATGCATCGTAATCCCCAGCAATTGGTTGGCATACTCCATTGTGTTCTTATTGTGAGTGATATAGATAAACTGTACTCGTTCACTCATATCTTTTAGCAAATCACAAAAACGAGCGACATTTGCATCATCCAGAGGGGCGTCGACCTCATCTAATAGACAGAATGGAGCAGGATTAAGTTCAAACAGTGAGAACACAAGCGCTACCGCTGTAAGCGCTTTTTCTCCGCCCGACATTAACTGTATTGATGATAGCCTTTTACCTGGTGGGCGCGCCATAATCGAAACACCTGTAGTCAACAGGTCATCACCCGTCATTTCTAAGCAGGCCTTACCACCACCAAACAAACGCGGATACATGGCTTGCAAATGACTATTCACATTGTCAAATATATCTTTGAAACGATCTTTAGTTTCTTTATCTATTTTTCGAATAGCATCTTCAAGGATTTCTAGCGCACTAGTGAGATCTTCATGCTGCTTATCTAAATATTCTTTACGCTCATTATGCTCTTCATACTCACCAATCGCAGCCAAGTTAATAGGCCCTAAACGATTAATCTTACGTTCTAATTTCTCAGTCTTTTCTTCCCATTTCTGCAATGTCGCCTCTTCATCCAATCCATCTAACACAGCTTCAGGCGCAACATCATATTCATGCAACTGTTCCTGAACAGTTTTACTACGCACATTAGCTTCTTGCCAAGCAAGTTGCAGTTCATTCAACTCATTTCTAAGCTGCTCAAGATTGCGCTGTGTCTCTACATTGTGTTCTTGCTTGCTACGCACTAATTCTTCAGTTTTCTGTGCAACCATTCGTGCATCGGCCAAGCTATGTTCAATCTTAACGCGCTGATCGACATATTCTTTTAGTTTTTCATTCAATTCCACTAATGGCGCACTGCCATCTTCAATAGATAGGTGCAAAGACTGCTCACGCTCTTTAAGTTGTCCAGATTGCTCTTTCATTCGATCAAGAGCTGCATGAGTTGCATTTAAGGAACTGCGATATGATTCTAAATTTAATGCTAAACGATGCGTGGAATCACGACGCTCAACCTCTTCACTACGCACACCATCCAAATGGAACGCGGCACTGTCACGCTGCTCTAGTAAACTCTTGCGCTCAATATCAAGCCCCTCAAGTACAGAATCAGCTTGCTGCTTAGATGAGCGTGAATCCTCTAACTCTTCTTCAGATTGCTTAAATTGACGATTTACATCATCCAAGTAATCTCGCAACTGTTCTTCTTGTCGCCCAACATGCTCTTTTTCACTTTCCCAACCCGACATTTCCGCTTCAGCTTGCGCATGTACTTTTTGAGCATTCGACAAACTTGCCTGTACTGTATCGCGCTGCTTTTCGTTCTTGTATAACTCGCGCTGACAGACTTCTAGATCTGAAACCATTTTTATAATGGCATCTTGCTGAGCTTGAACTTCTTTTTCAAGACTCAGAATTTCATTTTTACGTTGTAAAACATTACCTTTATTTGCAGCTATTCTTGAAACACGCAGCCAACCCGCCCCTAACCAAACTCCATCTTTTGTAATAACCGATTGGCCAGCTTCTAATGAACCACTTTTTTGTAATGCGCTTTGAACATCCTTAGCAACAAAAATATTTCCGAGCTTATCGGTCAAGTCCACAGGCGCTTTAACCTTAGAAACCAAAGTTCCACCTAATGCTTGATCTGGCTGAGAAGATTTTGATGTGCTTTGACTCAACACCATCATTCGGCCGGTCTTTATATCTTTCACTGAGCTCGCTATTTGTGAGAGCTCGTCCACACAAACTGCTTCCAGATAATCACCCAGTACCGTTTCAACTGCGGCCTCCCAGCCTGCCTCAGTTTTCATTCTATCCATCAGTCTTGGCGCATCACTTAAACCATGCTGATCTAACCATCGACTTACATCCTTACCTTCTTCACCCAGCACCACCCGTTGCAATGCCTGCAAAGATGATAATTCAGTTTGTTTTGTTTGCAGATGTTCCCGCGCTTTCTCTAGCTGTACGCCGAGTGTTTGACTTGTATCACGACCCGCACTAATACTTTTTGATAACTCTATAATCTTAGGAGAAATCGCTTGTAGCGCAGTGCTGGTTTCATTTACACGTGAAACGAAATCCTCAGACTGTTTGGATGATTTATGCTGGCTAAATCGATGTAAGTCCTCGAGCAGTTTATCTTTGCGTTCCGCCAATTGTTCAAGATGGTTTTCAAGGTACTCGATTCGGGATGCCTCTATCTCTATAATTTGTGCTGGCTCAGCAATCTTCACACTCAATGTTTCCCAAGCATCTTGCCATTTCGCCATCTTAGATTCTGCTTCACCAAGCTTTTCTGAGTTAGTATCTAACTCTTCACGCGCAGCATTTAGTTTTGGCTCAACTTCAGCAATCTTATTTTCTAAATCAGTAAACTTAGTTTGCTCATCAATCAAACCCTTTTCCGATTGCGCCCAAGCATCTTGCACTTGTTTCAGCTCTTCATCATAACGACTGTTCAATTCTTTCACATGGCTAATCGACTGCTCAACACGTGAAATTTCCCCACCTAGCTTGTAATAATTCCCTTGAACCTCATTAAACTTTCCAGTTTCATCAGCATGTTGCTCGCGTAATTTTTCAATTTCAGCTTCAATCCCACGAATATCCGCAACCACTTTTTGACTTTCAGTCTCTTTATGCTCCATTGCATTCTTACGTTCCTGCACTTCATCCTGATGCGCCTGCCAACGCAATGCTAATAACTCTGTTTTTGCTTTACGTTCTTCTGCTTTTAGTTCTTTATAACGTTCTGCCGCTTTCGCTTGTCTTTGCAAATGCTCAATACGTTTGGTAATTTCTTCAATTACATCATTCAAACGATCTAAATTTTCACGTGTGTGACGAATTCGCGTTTCAGTTTCACGACGACGTTCTTTATATTTAGAAATACCTGCAGCTTCTTCAAGATATACACGTAATTCTTCAGGTTTGGCATCAATCAGTCTTGAGATCATGCCCTGCTCGATAATCGCGTAACTTTTCGGGCCTAAACCTGTACCTAAAAACAGCTGTACAATATCTTTACGTCTGCACTTCGTGCCATTTAAGAAATACTTAGATATACCATCACGAGTGGCTTGCCTGCGTACTGCAATTTCAGCAAACGATGAATACTCCCCACCCAACTTGCCGTCACTATTATCAAACACCAATTCAATGGAAGCTTGACCTATTGGTTTACGTGTAGAAGAACCATTAAAGATGACATCTTCCATGGTATCGCCACGGATATGTTTAGAACTTTCGCCCATCACCCAACGCACTGCGTCAATAATGTTAGATTTACCGCAGCCGTTTGGGCCCACGATACCAACCATTGATGTAGGGAAATCCAGAGTTGTCGGGTCTACGAAAGACTTAAACCCGGCCATTTTAATAGATGTGAGACGCATTAATTATTTCGCCAATTATTTCGCTAGAATGTATACATTATAAGAATGAGACCAATTTACAAATGACGAATTTCCATACCCAACATTTAGATACATTTGAAAATCCGCAAACAGAAACTGATTACACCATACAAATTCGAATTCCTGAGTTTACTTGTTTGTGCCCACTTACTGGACAACCTGACTTCGCTAAATTTTTAATTGAATATGTGCCCGACAACCTATGCGTTGAGTTAAAAGCGCTCAAATTGTACATGTCATCATTTAGAGACAAAGGTGTATTTCACGAAGCAATAACTAATGAAATTCTAAGCGATATTGCGACATTGCTAAAGCCCCGATTTATGCGAATTGTTGCCGATTTTAATGTGCGCGGAGGTATGTACACGCACGTAATCGTCGAACATCGTAAGCAAGATTGGCATCCTGCATCACCTGTCGAACTTCCTAGTTCACATTAACAACTGCAGACAAACAACCGATAACTAAAGAGCTGTTGGAATGATTTCCCAAATACTTAAAGGAGCTTCTCACGTACGAGATGGTTTTAAATTGATCAAATTACGTGGCGTAAAACGCTACGTAGTGATACCAGTGCTCATAAATTTTATTATATTTATTGGAGCAATTTGGTACTTGTATATTAAATTTGACAGCTTATTAGAGCAATTTTTACCCAGTTGGTTAGATTGGTTAGAATTTCTCATCTGGCCTTTATTTTTTATTGCCTGTTTATTAGTCGTATTTTTTGCCTTCACCATTGTAGCCAACGTATTTGGAGCACCCTTTAATGGTGTGCTTTCGGAAAAAATTGAGCAAAAACTCAGCAATGAGAAATTGGATTTGAATGACAGTAGCAATGAAGGCTATCTTAGTTTATTGCGAGGTGCTCGAATTGGTATCAGCAATGAGTTTCGCAAACTCTTTTACATAGCCATACGCGCTATCCCCTTACTGTTGCTATTTCTCATTCCTGGAATCAATTTTTTTGCCCCGTTTATTTGGTTTTTATTTGCGGCATGGATGTTTGCAATTGAGTATTTAGACTATCCCATGGGAAATCGAAATTTAACTTTCAAACAACAATTAACCATAATCAAACATAATCGATTTCTGTGTTTGGGAATGGGCATTGCTTTAATGGTAATGACTATAATTCCAGGACTTAATTTTTTCGCGATGCCAGTGGGTGTAGCAGCAGCCACTTCACTTTGGTCAAAACATTTAAAACAGCACGCTCCCGCAATAGAAAACAAAACCAAATAATTTTCATAGCATACCGAGCACACAAATATTCTTTTATGCTCGCTTATTAACAATACTTATAGTGGAACTTAGTTAATATTTATCACTCTAACTAACCATGCAATTGCTCTTGTAATTTTTATTATTGAACCTTTAATTAAGGAGATTAATGCCTTTAATCAATACGCGATGATTCTTTAATATTGAAAACATGCAATATAAGAGTTGTCGTTCAAAATGGAACTTAAGGAGAATGGCAATGCAAGACGAACTACTCTTAGCCAGAGCCAGAAGACAAGCCAATAAAATGGTTTCTTATTTCATGAGTCAACCAAATGGTTTATGGCATCTCATTGCAACGATTTCAAAACTACCCCGCTTCGAAGGCGCATATGAGGAAGAACTGCGCAAAGAACTTTGCGAAAAAGCCTCGTCTTTATACCAACATTCTACTTTAGAACTTAGCTGAATAGCATATGGGCTATGTGCTCAGTTAAATCGTTATTTTAGTGTATATCCTCGAAGACCCTGACCGAGATTATCTGTATTTAGAAATGTTTTTATTTAAATAGATGAAAGAGCTTCTGCTACATCACTAGCCTTATAAAAACGATCTTTTGGATGTTTAGCTAACATCTTATTAATAATGGGCTGAAGATGCTGAAGTTCATGGGGTAACTCAGGTATAGGGTCACGTAAATGAGCGAATTGAACCGCTACTATATCTTTTCGAGTATAAGGTTTAGTGCCGCTGTCATAAGGAGGGCGACCTGCAAGCATTTCAAACAATACAGTCCCTAAAGAATATATATCAGAACTCGGACCAATCGGGTTTGATCGCAGAAGATCAGGGCTCATATACCTAGGTGTTGCTTGAGTAGACTTTGATTTTATTGCAGTACGATGTTCAAGGTCATCGGCTATACCAAAATCCGAGAGAACTACAGAATCGTTATCTCTAAAAAGGATATTTTCAGGCTTGATGTCTCGGTGAATGAAACCATGCTCATGCGAATACGCAAGTGCATCGGCTATTTGTATTACGACACTAATTACCCATTCTAGAGTGTGAGGTTCTTTTAGATGTCTACGCAAATTACCCCAAGGCATATATTCCATGGCGATATAATGACAACCATCAACCTCTCCAACATTATGGATAGGCACTATATTAGCATGAGATAAATTTGCATTAATGCGCCCCTCATGTAGAAAGTGACTAACGCAAATCTCATCATAAATTAAGTGCGAGTGCATCACTTTTAAAGCAACTTGACGACTTAAAGAATTTTGAATGGCGACATAAACCTCTGCAGTTGCCCCGCTACCACAAAGCCCTACCACCTCATAACCTGGTATATCCAAGCTAAAGGAATTCACCGCAAATGATGGGTCATTTTCGGCTTCAATCTCAAATGTTAAATCCTGAACTTCAGTCATTTAGGTGTCATTGTATTACTGCTAATAGCTTAACAATATGTATATGTGATGTGTAGTTTTTTAGAAATATATCAAACAATAATAACTCTATAATCTTAAGGATAATATTTTGACTGACATTTCTATGCGATTACATGATCAATCAGTTTTAGTGAGTTGATAATTTCAAGCAGTTCTTCATCATCATAAGGCTTAGTAACGTATGAAGTAATCCCCAAACGCTCTGCTTCTTTTTTGTGTTTGACTGACGATTTTGATGTAACCATGATTATAGGTGTAAATGCCGTATCTTCATTTGATCGAAGATGAGCTGTAAACTCTAAACCATTCATACGTGGCATATTCAAATCAGTTAGCACAATTGAGGGCCGTTGTTTCTGGATTTGATTAAGTGCATCCAAACCATCTTTTGCCGTATTTACAGTGAAACCAAGGCCTTGCATAAACTGTGCAAGAGATTTGCGTGAACTTATTGAATCCTCTACTACTAGCGCATATGGACGATGAATTTCTTTTTCTTTAGCGTGCAATCTATGAATATTTTTATTTTCTAGCGATCTTGTATGTTTAAGTAATTCAACAATATCAATTACTGTTGTGATTGTACCGTCACCTAAAATAGTGGCACCAAGCAATCCCCAAATATTTGGTATTAACTCACTAATTGGTTTAGTTAAGATATCGCGCGTTTCATATATTTTATCAATTGTTATTGCATATTTATTACCAACACTGTCATTTACTAGCAAAGTAACTTTATTATTTAATGGTTTATTATTTTCTGTTTTTTCAAGCATAAACCGTAGATCAAATACTGGGTATCGTTGCTGCATATATTCAAAATAGTATTGGCCTGACACCGAAACAATATTTCCAGCACCTGCATAAAGTATTTCATCAACACCTCGATTAGAAATGGCCAATTTTGAGTCATCACAGTTTACTAGCAGTGCGTGTACAGAATTTAAGTTTGTAGGTATCGAAATTTCTACATTGATACCATTTAACTCATTCGTATCAATACTTATTGCGCCTTTCATTTCGGTTATTTTCGCATGCACAGCTGCCAAGCCCACACCGCGACCTGATAATTGAGAAACCTTATCTTTTGTAGAAAAACCATGACGAAGAATCATGCGAATCGCATTTTCATTATTAAATTCTTCGTTTTCATTTAATAAATTATTTTCTATTGCCTTGGCTTTTATGCGATTTAAATCTAGACCACTACCATCATCTTGACACGCCACGTGAATTGTATTGCCTTGCATATTAAAACTTAAATGTATGTCACCTTGAGCATCCTTTCCTTGCTCTAATCGTTTTTCAGGCGTCTCAATCCCATGATCAATAGCATTACGAAGAATATGCATAATAGGATCTGCTAACTGATGAATGAATTCACTGTCTACAAGCGTGTCTTCACCCGTAATGTTTAGCTCTGCCATCTTATTCGATGATTTACATACTTGTTTAACCGCGCGCTGCAGACGAGGGACAATGCTTTGCACAGGCACCATCCTAATACGCAATACTGCATCTTGGCTTTCTTGCAATATTCGTACTTGGTTTACAGAATGCTTCTCAAGTAAATGTAATGTGTTTTGAATTTCATTTGAAAATTCAAATGAATCCTCAGTGGATTCTACTAAATGATTAGCAGATGCATGTAACTCATCAAACTGATCCAATTCAAGCGGATCAAAATCTGTATTTACATGTTGATTTTCTAAACGATCCGATACTCCTCGAAGTTCAATTAAATTCTCAATCTCATGCGCACGTAATTTAACTTTTTTATTGTTATTGACTAAATTTTGAATAGTAGACTTTAGTATTAAAACAAGCTCTGCTATCTGCTCACCTGTTATTATACTTTCGCCTGTACTGTTTAATAAGTCATCTACCAGTTTAGCAGATACGCGTAATGGAAGATCTGAAGAAATTTCATCTGATCTTTCTATCTGTTTTGAAGAATCTAAGCTCGCCAAGGTTTCATCAGTTGAATTTACAGGATCGTCTTTTAACTCAATTCGATCTGTCAAACCATGAATATTGATACTATTTGCCCAATTAAGTAACTCTTGGAAAACTGTTACAGACTGCTCGGGCTTAGACCCCAAGCCCTCCAAATACTCGGACATCTCTTCTAAACATTCAGTTGTATTCTTGAGTGTTTCGCAAAGTGAATTAGATGGCTTCTTTTTCGCTTTTAGCAATACTTCAAAAATATCCTCCATGTAATGTGTAAGATTAGCAATTCCTTGTATTCCTACCGTGTTTCCCGTTCCTTTTAAAGTATGTGTAATTTTTGCAGCAATTTTTAGCTGATTCACAAAATCATCGCCACATAAAGATCGAACAGTAGCTGACAATCTTTCTGTTTGTTTTGGCAAATCAAGCATTAAATTATCGATAATTCCTGTATCAATATCCTCAGACACATCCAAACTCACAAGCCATGGGGTAGCTTTCTGTATACGTTCATTGCTATCGACTTGAATGGAAGAATTATAGAACTGCTCTTCAATTCTGATATTTTCCTGCTCGGCTAGTGCAATTGGAAACCCTTCATGATTCAAATAAACTAACACTTCTTGTATATAGTCTGGATCGCTCGGGGCTTGCAAGTAACTTTGTACTACCTCGGGCCAGTATAAAATCTGAGAATCAATAATACTTTTCTGGTCTATCTTTTTCGATAGCATCAATTCAAAGTTTTTTTGAATATGCAAACAAAATAGGCGCAGGCCGTGCAGCCCAATTATTTCTGCAACAGAATCAATACGACTAGTATATTCAATTTGTGCATCCAATACTTGTTGTAGTTTTACTGATTTAAAGACGTGCTCTGAAAGATTAGATACCAGTTCGATTTGAGTTATTATAAATTCTGCAAGCTCAGAATTTATTATGTCAATTAGTTCTTGCTGCTGAGGCGAATGTTTATTTAAACATTCAATTTTCTCTCTATCCTTTTCCATACAAAATAATAAAAGTATTTTTATATATATGTTTTACGCGTTTTCAAGCGTTTTGGTTTCACTCTTGCTGCTGGGTACAAATTAACGTCTTCAGCAGAGGTAACACCTATATTTGTTTTTTTATTCTGGATTTTTTCAACTGAAATGTTCGCTAATTTGTCTTCATGCTCTACAACTGGCAATTTAAAAATACCAACCGTAGTGAGCAACATATTTGAATATCTAACTAGATTATTTGTTGTCGTCATTTGTTGGTGCAAATGCTGATCCGTCTTACGAGTACTTTCTAAGATCTCATTTGCATCTTCTACCAGCTGAAGATTTGTATGTGCCTGCATTTTTGAACTTTTAGTTATTGCATTCACAGCTTGAACCAAATCCTGGGTTGAGTTTTGAGTCGCCCTCATAGCAGAACCTGCTTTTTCAGCTAGTGAAGTTCCATCTGCGACCTGAGTAATGGCAGTATTCATCGCTGCAACCGCATCTTTTGTCTCAATACGTATATTGTTTACCAATGATTCAATCTCTGTAGTCGCATCTCTTGCACTCTCTGCTAATCGTTGAACCTCTTCAGCCACAACCGAAAAGCCACGCCCCTTTTCGCCAGAAGAAGCTGCATGCATGCTGGCATTCAATGCGAGTATATGTGTTCGCTCTGCAATGCTATTCATTAAATTCACTATTCCAGTAATTTCTTGCGAGCGTTCCCCTAATCTTTTAATTCTCTTTTCTGTTTGCCTAATGGTTTCACGAATACCATTAATTCCTGCAACTGAACGATCAACAGTTTCTAACGCTGAATGTGTATTTCTTAATGCATATTCGGCCTTCTTGTTTACATCAGTCGCATGCGTTGACATCTTGACCATTTCATTAGATGACTTATTCAACTCACCCATAATACTTTCAACCTGATGACGCTCCTTCTCTGCAACAGCCATAACTAATTTAGCTTGTCTTTGCACTCGATTAGATTCAACAACAACACGAACTGATATTTCTTTTACATCACTAAGTGCTGTAGCAGTCTCTTTTGTTAGAAAATTTAATGAATCGCCAAGCGCACCTGTTACATCCTCAAATACAGGTGCTTTTACAGTAAAGTCCTTCTTGCTGAGCTGTGCTACCGAGTTTAATAACGAAATTATAGACTCATTTAACTCATTATTATTTTTTTCTGAAAGTGAAAGTTGAGTGACCTTCTCATCTAGCAATCGATCAAATGCAGTAGACAACTCACCTAACTCATCTTTACGTACAAGATTAGTTCTTGCTTGCAAATTACCTTGATTGACCTCATGTATCGTATCCACCAATTTATTAATGGGTTTAGTAATCGTATAGCCAAACAAATACAGTAGAAATGAAATAAGCGACGCTATAGCAATTAATGAAACAGCTACTAATCCTGCAATTGTATTAGTTTTACTTTTTTGTGTAGTTTGATTTTGAATAATACTCAATGATGAAGATTGCCCCATCTCATCAAAGATTGGCCCAAGCATGAAATCAAACAGCTCAGTATATTCGTTTGCGTTTCTTTTGTTTGCGACAATTTCATTTATAGTGCCTACATATTCGCTCATGTATGTACCCAAATTAGGGTTGCCCAATTCTAAAATATTCTCAGGATTCTCCAATTGAACTTGAAGTACTTGAAGCTGACGCTTTAATTCCTCAAATGATTCAGTTAAATCTATTGATTGTAAGATGTGCTTCTCATTCGATCTAATCTTAGCCAAAATGGATTGCACGTTATTTGCGTATGCACTTCCCACCCCTCTTTCAATAACGCTTAGCAAACTATTTGCTTTTTTCCTGAGGCCTTCCTCATCTGTAAAACCAACCACTTGATTAAATTTCACAATGTCCGCAAAAGAAGATTTATAGTTTTCAACAACAGCAGAAGCTTGCGTAACTAATTCAGACTGATAATCTGCAGGCAGCTCGACCTCATTTATAATTACTTTTTCAGATAATTTAAAACCTTCTGAATCACTCAAAGCACGAAGCTGCTCCATGTTTTGCTCCAACAAATAAACATATTTTGCATGCTCATCAAGTGGTGTGTTGTTATATGTCTGGCCAGTTGATGCCGAAATGCTTAAAAGAAAATCTTTTTCATATCGTCTAACTTTGAAATAATTTTTTTGTGCATTACTAACAAGTTGCCCATATTTTATAAATAGATTAGATCTTTCAGTAGCTTCACGCTCATTTTTTATCACCATCCAATACGTTAACGCAATTGCAGCAAAACCTAATGTCACAGTTATAAATAAAATTGTCAGTTTTTTAGTAATTTTTATGTCTAAAATATTATTTAAATTAAGCATATGTATAAACCTTTTTTAGCAATTAAGATTGGATATAGCTAGTTTTTAGAAATGCAAAAAAAGAAGAAAAATCAACAAGAATCCTAATTTTATGTTCTCTTTTATAAACCACCTTTACATAAGGCTTTATCAACACCGGAAACTTAGAGTAATTACTTATACGGTCTTCTTTCTCAAGATGTATTAGTTCAGGCAATTTAAACAGCGGCAAACCTATTGTATGCTGCCCATCATGCAAAATTAGAGTTTTAAAGTTCGCGGGCTTGGCTACTCTGATTTCAGGATATATGATTTTTTCCAAATCAAATATTGGTACAATTTCTCCTCGAACATTACAGGTGCCTATTACCCAATCCGGCGTAAGAAGCATTGGATAAACAACATTATCTTCTAAAATTTCAGGAGAATATTGGTCAGAAATTAGAATATTTAAATCACCAACACTGAATTCATGGTAGCGGGTTTCAGATAATTTATTTTGTGCCTGTAAGGGCAGTTGATACTCTGCTTCAAGTTTTGCAATTAATTCAGCATGCTTATCTACCCATGCCACGCGAGCAGATTTTTCAACTGCAACACTATCAACAGGTTTATCAGATAGGTGGGTGTTTTTTTCCATCAAGAATATCTATTAATTTGCGATATTATTTGGTCAGGGGTATAGGGTTTTGCAATTAATGCCTTGCCACCCTGAAGTCCAGCCCAAACCCGATCAACTTTTTGACTTTTCCCAGTAACAAATATCACTGGTATGTCTTTAGTTAATCTATCAGCAGTAATTTCACGACATGCCTGAAATCCATCTTGGTCATCCATGATTACATCCATAAAAATCAAATCAGGCTGCATACTTTTAGCCTTTTCAACTGCCTCTTTACCAGAAACAGCAGAAATTACTTGATAACCTTCATTTGAAATTATCTTTTTCAAATTTTCTAATTCAAGAACAGAATCATCTACTACGAGTACTTTATGAATCATATTTTAATAATCTAAATTGTTACTCTCTCCTTAAAGCAGACCACAAAGCTCTTATCGGTTTAAGAAATTACTGCGCTAAAATAACAACCAAGAATCCACGAGAGATTAAAACTTCTTAAGTTAAGAATATTTTATTGGCAACAACGTTATGAATAAGCACTTATCAGCCCCGCCCGCAATAACTGTGGAGGCATTCACATTTTTTGTCAATCAAACGCAAAGGTAAATCGAACACACTATCTCCCAAGTATATTGCTAATAAACTAGTTTTATAGTTTAAGAATTAAACAACACTTAAGCCTCATAACTTAAAGAAGTTTTTTAAGTATTTTAAGTAATTACTTTTGACAGCGTAAGTTTTTAATATCAACTTAGAGCCACTAACAGATATTTAGTATTCTTTGACATTGAATCCAATCAGACGCCCACTTTAATGGTTCAATTTATGCCCACTAGCGAACAATTAGTGAGCACAGGAATGCACAAATAAGATGCGCATCCTGGACGATGCCTTCAATTCTAACTTCTAATTAATGTCCGCTTTGGGTCGTTAGCAGTCATTTTGAATGTGTTTTTAATTGAATCCAACCTGAAATCCCCTTCAGTGGTTTAGTTTATGTCTGCTTTCGGCCAATAACGGACATTTTGATGTTTATCAAATTTCGCGTGACTTCACTCTTTCATACTTACTAAATTTCCCCTTTTTATCTTTTACCTCAATAGTATTTTCATCAATGACGCGATAACTAGAGTCGCCATAAATAGATGTATTAGGTCGATAAGTGCCCTTCTCAAAACACCCACCTGGCCCACAAAATGTAACAAAATATTTACCATTATCAGACGGCCCTATTGCAATCCCATGGTCACGATTTTTTGATTTCTTCCAAAATCCACCAAGTGGAAATTTCTTGCTTGGCTTGGCTTCATTCTCTATATGCCAGTTCGGGTCTGGAGGATTACGAATTACTTTTAAAAATTCTTTTATAAATTTAATCATATTTAAATAATTACGAATGTCCGCAGGATTATTTGTTAGTCATTTTTCTCAAGTTCTAATAGAAAGGTATTGATATTATCAATAATGTCATCGCTCCAATCTTCTATCCCCTTGTGACTTTTGATTGTTTCTAAAGCAAATGCTGCTATTTTTCGAAGCAGTACTTTTTGCTCATCACTATAGGCCTCAGCCCCATACATATAAACTGTTTGATATAGCTGATGAAAAAGATCTGAGATATATCCTCCATCGGGATCATTTTCAGATTGTGTTTCAAGCAAAAACTCAAGATAAGCTTGCAAATAATAATACCGAGCACTCGGCTTTAGTACTGACCATTCTTCCAACTGGTAGTCAGCACCGGCAATCATATCGGCCTTACGTGATTGAAGATGTTCTAATACATCCCCCAAGGACTTCCCTGAGAAAAACTTTACTGCGCCTTCTTTCTCAAGGTCATCAAAACCATCCACAGTAACCAATTGGCTTGTATTAGGTGTGTGTTTCGCTCCAAAAGTGGACTTAATTTCTTTTTGTAGTTTGATCATTTGGTTAGTTAATATTTCAATTCATGACGATGTTGCATAGAATTCAAAGTCATTTGAATAATAAGCGAATGTCCACTTTGGTCCGTTAGTAGACATTTTAAATTATATAGCCAAGCCTTTTTCAATAATACTTTCATAATAATCTCGTTGTTGACCGCCACTATCTCCACCCCTAAAGATTAATGCACCTGAGCTATATGTAGATCCAAAGGTTGCAGCAGCAGTCATTGCTTGTGCTAAACCTGATATAAATTCTTCGTCGGATAAAACTGAAAGCGGATGAATAAACGCACTCCAAATAACCCCATTCGCAATGCTATAACGCGCATCTAAAGCGGAATCAAAATTTGCCTGCATTAAACGTAGCAGCTCGCCCTCTTCAATATCTTCAACCTTAACAATAGGCACAATAACACGCATACGATCGGCTTTTTCATCAGTAATAATTTGCGCTTTAACTGCTTCGTGAGCAATTATCCACGAACCTAATTCTCCTTCCAGCTCTGGATCAACTCGCTGCAATAAATCATGCATACGTGCATTATCCATAGGCGCATTATTCATCAACCCAGTAACTATTTCTTCATCTGAGATTTTAATAACAACATCTTCACCGCCGCAGGAAATTGTTAATGAAAAGAATCCAAATAATATAAAATTACGTATTGCACATTTCATAGATTAACCTTTATTTAAGCCTTACTCTTTAACTCAGCTAAACGCGCCACGCCAATTTTTAAATTCTCTATATTTGTAGTGTATGCAAAACGCACATGTTGTTTAGCGCCCTCCAAACCAAAATCTATCCCTGGCGTAAAAGCCACGTGTTTATCGCGCAAAATATTACAAGCAAACTCATAACTATCTTCACAAAATTCAGAGCAATCGGCATAGATATAAAATGCGCCCTGCGGCTTTACGCGCATCTTAAATCCCAGATCTGTTAATGCTTCATACAAGTAATCGCGCCGCGCTTTAAATTCATCGCGCCTTTCGACAAGAATTTTTTTCGTATCATCATCAAATGCAGCTAATGCGCCATACTGCCCGGGTGTAGGGGCTGCTAAAAATGTATGTTGCGCAAGTTTATTTAAATCTTGCAAATACGCTTTAGGTGAAACAATCCAGCCCACTCGCCATCCTGTCATACCATAAAATTTGGAGAAACTATTGATGACAAAAGTGTTGTCATTCAAATCCACCGCAGTTTTTGGGGCTTGTCCATAAACTAAACCGTGATAAATTTCATCTACCAGTAAAAACACACCTTTTGATTCACAAAAGTCTGCGATTTTTTGTAATTGAACGTCTTCAAGAATTGTCCCGGTAGGGTTTGAAGGGCTTGCTAACAACACTGCATTTATAGCGTCATTCCAATGCTCTTCAAGCAACTCCACCGTCAGCTGCCAAAATGAATCCTCATTCACGGCAACCTGCAACACTGTGCCGCCTAATAAACGCACTAGATTATGAGTGCTTGGATAAGCTGGATCTGGAATTACTACTGCATCTCCATCCGATACCATCAGATTTAAAACTAATTGCAACGCGGTAGCTGAACCCGGTGTAATCACTATCTGTTCTGGATCAACCGTTACTCGGTATTCTGTTATATAAAAGTTAGCAATCGCCTCACGCAAAGCAGGTAACCCTAATGTAGGCGTGTAGTGCGTGATACCGGATCGTAATGCTGCAACTCCAGCCTCAATTATCGGTTGAGGAGTAGAAAAATCAGGCTCACCCATTTCCATATGGATTACCTGATGACCTTGTGCAGCAAGCTGTTTGGCTTCAGCCATCAAGCTCATAACATGAAACGCGTTCACATTCTGCAAACGCCCAGAAACCTTAGGGCCACATACCTTATTTTTAGCCATACTGAATCCTATCAAGGTTATCTGCCGAGAGTTATCTGTTTAGGGTCATAAGACCAACGGTATATATTTATCAACCCTTTTAAGCATCTATTTCGTTTATATAGGTAAGCATATGCTATTGCGTTGATAGTGGTGCGTAGCTACGCTGCCAACTATGGAGCAAACGGAGATTAGCGACGAAAGTCTCATGCTGGAGTACCAGCAAGGTGAGCAAGCAGCCTTTGAGACCTTATACCGCAAGTATAAGGATGTGTTGTATCGATATTTTCTTAAGCATTGCAGCGATCGTCAACAGTCTGAAGAACTATACCAGGAGGTGTGGATTAAATTGATTAATAGCACTGCACGTTATACGCCCAAGGCGAAATTTAAGACCTATTTATTTACCATTGCGCATAACACATTAGTAGACTTTTATCGTAAAGCAAAACCTTCACAAACCATTGAATTTGAAGATGCAGAAATAACTGAAGAATTTATGAATAGCCCAACACCATTAGCCTTGCCAGAAGATGAGTTTACTTTGAAACAAAAAGCTAATTTATTAATGCAAGCCTTGGAAGAATTACCAGCCGATCAAAAAGAGGTTGCAATATTACATTTTGAACAAGAAATGAGTGTGCAAGAAATTGCCGAAATTACTAAAGTTAAAACAGAAACGGCGAAAAGCCGTTTGCGTTATGCAAAGAACAAACTTAAAGCTGCCATATTGAACTAAAGATGACTACACATTCACAAGACGACCTAAAAGATGATGAGGTACTTGCGCAACTTTATAAAGAAGGTGCCAAAGACACACCGCCCGCTAAGCTCAATCACGAAATAATTCATTATGCAGCGAATGCCGATAAGTCTTCATCTAGCCCTAGTCATGTGGGCAGTCATTTTGGTGGTGGTTGGAAAGTACCATTATCTATGGCTGCAAGCGTTGTAGTGGTATTCGCATTGCTTGTGCAGTTGGATCAAAACTCGCAGCATTTAGAATTACCCCCTATTCCAGAGATCACAATTCCAACTGAGCAAAAATCAACAAAATCAAAAGATAGAGCGCTCAAAAGCCAACCCGCACCTGAGCAACTTTATGAAGCTGAAGAATCATTGGCTGATGATATATCTTCATTCAAAAAAGACGCGAATGAATCTGACATGGATTCACAAGATGCTGATGCACGAATCACAGATAAGCCTGTGCGAAAAGAATCCCAACCAATTGATACAATTCAAACTGAACGCATCTCAAACAAAAAAGCAGAACAAAAACTAGAAACCTATCGTGAACGCACCCAAACTCAAAGCACAATTAATAACGAGCCCTCGATAACCCCAAAACCAAAATCTACCGAAGGTTATGCGCCCAAACTTACTAAGCCACAAGCTGCGGGAAAGCAGATGCATGAACCAAGTAATGGCACATTAGGCAGTAGCTCTGAAGCCGCACCAAATGAAGTAATACAACAAAGATCCATGGGTGAAAAATCGATGCCGAGCCGTGAAGATACCCACACAAGCTCAGGCATGGCTGCGGATGCCGAGCTAGGTATTGATGAAAAACAAAATGAAAATGAATTTGCCCCCATCCCTGTTGAAGATTGGCTTCTCATGATCGAAAGACTGGTTGCACGAAAAGACTATGCTGAAGCTTCTCGCCAGCTAGTTAAGTTTAAACAAATGCATCCCAACGTAAATGTAGAAGATCTAGACGCCAAAATTCCTTAAAGATAAGTTATTTGTAACTATTGTTTATAAAGCTTGTCTTACATTCATCCAATCTAGGCCCACAATAAGCGCTATGAACATTTCATTAATAAACGTATTTAAATTACCAGTACTTGTCATCTGCATTACGGCTTTACTAGGTGCATGCGCCTCTTCACAACCTATTCTTTACCCTAACGAACAAGCTAAAAAAGTTGGCAATGAACAAGTTCGCAAAGATATCAATGAATGTACAAAACTTGCTAAAAACAGCGGCGCATCCTCAAGTGGTGCGGGTGAAGTGGCTAAAGAAACTGCTGGTAGCGCTACAGAAGGAGCCGCTACTGGAGCTGCCACAGGTGCGGTAACAGGCAATGCAGGAACTGCTGCTGCAGTAGGAGCCATCAGTCGAGGAATGGGGCGCTTTTTTTCAGGCATGCGCCGTAATAATGGGCCTAGCACTGCTTACAAAGAAATCGTAGAGCGTTGTTTAATAGACAAAGGTTATGAGCCTGTAGGCTGGAAGTAACAATAAAAACATCAAAAATTAAAAGACCAAACTAATTTTAGACTTTTATTAAATTAGAGATTATTAAAAATATTTACTCATTAATACCATTCAAATTTTAGTTTTTATTTTAATTTTTTTCTAGGTGTTTCAATTTTTACACATACTACTTCCTGGTTATTAAAGGAACTAGAAGTTGTATGTCTTCGAAGTGCTGTAATCTGTTTATCGAAATCACAGTATTTAGCCACATCTTCCGAAAGTGCAAGAATAAGAATATCTCCAGCAGCGCATTTATCAGGCTTTTGATAACAATAGTTATCTTCTGCATGCAGAGTTGCAAACAGACTAAATAAAACAATCGATAATATAATTAGTTTATTCATATAACCTTACCTTTTCCTATTATTTACACAGCTGGAGCTGGCAATACTCCATCCACTAGAAATTGATCAAGCTCAAAGCTTATACTACTCCATCTATCATCAAGACTGCGTATCGTTACACTCCTATCTCTAGTTATGCAGCTCCAATGCTGTAATGCGTTAGGCATATAGCTGGCTATAACCTTACAACTGAATATACCAACATTAACTTCCTCGTCAGCACGAGCAGAGAAATAGGTAAATGCCTCAACCTCTTTTACTCGCATTTCTTCGCCTATCTTTTGCGAATCACCATAACTATTGGGATTACTTATTTTATGTTTTAATTTATTGAATGGCGACTCATTTAATGCAACACCTTTTTGAGTTTCCAGCTCAACACTAAAAGAAGCATGTTGTGTGACTTTCTGCTTCTTTTTAGGTAACGCCATCATACCGTCATAGTATACAAACCGATAATATGCGAGCTCCGCAAATGCAGTGTCAAGCTTCTTAGAACCATAAAAAATACTCGGATGCATTTTTTTACCAAAACGAGACCCATGTTTTAACGGCGGATATCGAAATGGAGTGTAGACAAGATAATCGTATTGCTGGCAATCGTATGGAATAGGAGGTTTTACTCGATCAAGCAATTCTTCCAATATTCGTTGCTCCTGCAAAGTATCAACCAGTGTATTAGTCGCTACCTTTTGCTGAGACTCTGCTACACGAAATACTACTTCACTAAGTGGTTTAATATTCTCTTGTTGAATCGTTAGTGACATGCGAGTCGTTATACTTTTCCACGCATCGCATCGAGGTATTCAACTACATTAACCAAACCTTGAATATTTTTAAGCAACTCTTTGGGTATGCCGTGCAAATGTTTATTAGGAGTATTCAACCACTCTTCCATTGCCTCAACATCACCGCCCTCAAGCGCATATAAAGACCGGTAAATGCGAATAACATGTAACGCTAATTCACCTTCTTTGCTATTAGGCTCAAGCACACTGTGATTACGTAAACGCGTAAAGTAAGTACGATCTTTACCCATAATTTCACCAAGCTCAGTATTGGTTAAGCCTAAATGCTCTTTGCTATTCAACAAGGCTTTACCCAGCACTTCATTTTCAGAAGGTAGCCTTTGTACCTGTGCACTCATGATATTCTCCTATGATGTATATGTATCATTATATACATAATAGTTAAATATACAACATATTAGGGTTTTTGAAAATTTTTAACTCATTGTTTTTGTTAGAATATAAATAACAGCTAGAACATCAAATCTTAAATTTCTTCAAAATAGTCCAAACGATCATTGAAATAATGTAACTGAATAAGTATTACTGAGATCTGTAAAATGAAGCCAACGTATCCCACAACCGCAAATGACAGCTGACATCTAAATTGAACAAGAATAAAAAAATACTACTCCCGCTCGCTGTAATGATTCTATTTGTTTCACTAGTGGCAGCAATATATTACTCGGTCAAAACTGGGATGATCCCCTTTCAAATGGGCTTGTTACTGTTCATTTCTTTGCTAGGGATGTACATGGGGTTTGGAATCCTAATTGGAGCTTACCGCTTGGTAAATAAACTCAACTAACTCACCCTTAACTCACTCAATTATAATTGTTTAATCTCAAAATCTTAGTTAGATACGATAATTCATAAAGATAACGCTCTCTCAAGAAGTAGTACAACTGCCGTTTCAATTCATTGACACAAGTAGAACTTCATACAATTTAATTATCCGTTTATCGGGACTTGAAGCACGATTGGGCTTATTTATAAGAATATGGTTACATCATACAAGGAACACATGATGGCATCGAATAAGTTAAATACAATCATTAGAAAAGTAATTCCTTTAAAAGACATTCCTACTGATACACAGAGTTTGCTAGACGATACAGCAGACATTAATACTGTCGTGAACTGTTGCAGAGATGAGATACAAAAATCAGTAGACACGGGAATCATGCCAGCGCCAAAATATTTTGAACAAGTAGCCGTTCTATCTAGAAAAGAAAAGAACTATCAAAACGAAATAGCCATATGCGATATGTATATTAAGCTTGTTAAAAAATACGCATCTGAACACAAAATGACCAGACAGGAATTCACAGATACAGTACTTCCTGAGTGCGCACCACTCTACAAACGTATGCATAATGCAAAATCCATGATGTCTAAAACACAAACTGAATAAGCATTCCATCAAACACAACACGTTAAACAACCCAGCAAAAACACCAAATATTTCCTAAATATCTTAGCTCAAGATATTTCTCGCCTATGAAGTGAACCCAAAGCCATTAAAGGGTCTAATTTCTATATAATTACCTTATAGAATTTTGGCAAATTTATTAATGGTGGGTTAATCATGAAACAACTTAAACTTTTATTTACTTCACTTCTTATAATTTTATTCGTTATAGGATGCGCAAGTTCATCAGATGATAACGACATTAAAGAAAGCCCTGCAAATAATCTTCCCACGGTTAACTATGTCGCATTAGGCGCGAGCGATGCATTTGGGATTGGAGCAAACCCAATCACAAGAGGCTATGTCTATAGAATAAAAGATGGATTTGAAGATCGAGGCAGAAAAGTTGACCTGTTAAATTTAGGCATACCGACAGCCGACATCCCCGCAATCAAAAAAACCGCAAAAGCAGCACTTAAACGTGACAAAGAAATAGATTTAGTTACCATCTGGACCGGCGCAAATGATCTCATTGCAGGGGATGACGAAGGTGATTTTGAAGAAGATCTAGAATACATCCTAAGCCGTCTTCGCAGCAAAAGTAACGCTTTTATTGTAATTATGAATCTGCCAGACCTAACACAAATAAAACGTTTTCGTGAAAAGCCACACAGACGTGTTACTGCAGAACGCGTTACTGCATTCAATCAAGTCATTACTCGTCAAGCGAATAAATACAAAGTTCCAATTGTAGATTTCTTTAAAGCTGCACCGGGAGACATGCTAGTCAGCAAAAAAGATGGCTTTCACCCAAACAATGATGGTCATCAAAAAATTGCAGATTTATATCTACAAATTATTCTGCCGCAATTTGGTCTTAAATAAAGAAATGAAAGTTAACGTTTAAACGGATAAACAAGTTGGCCTAAAAAACTACGTGGTAATCGCTTAGTCGTTCCATATTCCGCAGGCCAATGCTCCACTGGCATATGATAGGTTCCAAACAACTTATCAAATAAAGGGGTATGCACCGCATAGTTAGTATCGATCGCAGGGCGATCGGTACTGTGATGCCAATGATGATACTGCGGGGTGGTAATGAGATACTTCAACGGACCAAATGGTATGCCTAAATTAGCATGCACAGTGATCGCTTGAAGTGCTGCAAAAGTTACATAAATATCTAACGCCGCTTTATCAGGACCAACTAAATACAACGGCACCATAGCGATAGACCGATCTACAATGGTTTGCACAATATGGTTGCGAGAACCCGCCAACCAATCCATATGCTCTACCGAATGATGCACGGCATGAATTTTCCATAATGCAGGCGTTTCATGGAAGATTCTATGTGACCAATACAACACAAAATCCGCACCAATCACTAAAATCAGTACTTGAACTGCTGTAGGTAGGCTTTGAATCGTCGACTGCACATTTGCATTGGCCGCCCAACCAAATACATTGACTACAAAATAATTAGCGACTAACAATAATACTGCAATCAACAAGTGATTAAATACAAAATAAAATAAGTCTAATGTCCATTCAGGCCTTAAGATGGCCTGCTCTTTATATTTAGGAAAAATCTTTTCAAGAAAAGTAAAAATTCCAACCGACATTAATAAGGTTAAAATCAACCAATCCAAACCCAGTGAAAGCTGGTTGGGTTCTACAGCACCGGTTTCAACCTCGTAACCGCCTAATGCAAAAGCTGCCAAGGTAAACACTGCACCAATGGCGCCCAATTTTCTACGCTTCGCTAAAATAAATGTGATGAGAGAAAATATTAGCGCTGCCCACATGCAAACCATTAAGACATTCTGCAAAAATACAGAATCATACGCTGCGCGTAAATCCGTAGTGGTTAAATAACTAGGAAACTGATAGCAAAGCACGGCAAGAAAACTCAACACACCTAAAAGACATGAAAGGTAGCCACTAATTTTCCCTTCAGCAAAAACAAATATTTGCTCACTCATATCTTCCACATTGCGTGGTTTATATTCGTGCTGCTTGTCAGAATCCATACTTAGCTCCAATCTCCGCACATATAATATATAGGATTATTATTTCAACTCAGGCGTAATATTTTGTGGCTGCAAAGTTTTTTTATATGGATTACTCGGCATCAAAAGAGGATCTAATGATGATCGCCTCGCATCTTCTTTAGGGCCGTAATGTACACTCAGATAAGACAATATTATCTCTTGTGTATCAGCATCAAATTGCTGCAAACCTTGAGTAGCTTGCATCCATTCAATCATTGCCAACCAGCGGTTTCGAGCACCGTGATTTTGAGTAATTAATTTTGTTGAATGACACGCAATACAATTATTACGTACGGTTTCCCATCCATCTGTTTTGATTAAACCAGTAGATTCATCCACCTGTTCTGCCTGTACAGTAATGCTTAGCGCAAAAGTAATTATCAGTAACGAAACAAAAGTGAAAAGTTTCATACCACTTGAACTGCAATGCGATGACATGCATTGTTTAAATAACCTTTAGGGTTCCAGCCTGGCACCACCATCGGTTGTGAACGCCCTTCGCGATCAATCGCTTTTGCCCAAACCTCGTAATAACCGATTTCAGGAAACGTTATTTCTGTTCGCCAATGCTGCCACGCAAACTTATTTACTGGAGCTTGAAGCATCACCATTTTCCAGGTAGCGCCAAAGTCGTTCGACACTTCAACTTTAGCTACTTGAAAATCCCCTGCCCAAGCATGACCACGCACCGCTAACGGTTTAGCTAGTTTATGACTAATGCCTGATTTTGGAAAAGTAACCAGTGATTTAACCGGCATGGATTCGATAATCTGCATATCTTCTTTCGGCACTTCCGTACCTGGGGCCACTGGAACTTTAGGCACACGATACGAAGGTGCTTCCATTTTCTTGCCATCATGTACTTGGTCACGTACAACAATTCTAGTTAACCACTTTCCTGATACTGAACCGGGCCATCCAGAACAAACCAAACGTAACGGATAACCATTAAGGTATGGAATATCTTCATCATTCATCGCCCAAGCAATGAGTGATTCATCTTGAACGGCTTTTTGAATCGGCACACCACGTGAGATCGGCTGTTTATCAAGGTCACCACTTAAATGAGTATCGGCTCCGTAATACCCGATATACACTGCGTTATCTTTAATTCCACAAGACTCCAATACGTCACGTACCCGCACACCAGTAAAGGTTGGACAGGCGACTGCACCCGTAGTCCACTGGTTACCACTTGCAGAAGGCACAAATTCACTACGCCCATTACCACCGCATTCAAGTTGTAATTGATAGGTATAAGTTTTAAATTTTTCTTTTAGTTCACTTATGGTAAACGAAGCAGGTGTTTCACACGCTTCACCTGCAATTTCTAATTTCCATGCTGCTGGATCAATTTTTTCTTTAACAGGTGGAATACCATTGTTGCGAACAAACATATGTTTCGCTGGCGTGATCTCATCATCCAGCAAATGTGCAGGCGTTTCGGCATTAACGGGCCGATCATTTAATACAATCAAGCCGTCTTTGCCTTCAATTTTAAAAGGTGTTTCTTCTTCAGCAAATGCAGCTGGAATCAGCCCACTTGGTATTAAATGCGCGAAAGGAATGGCCGCACCTACTGCAGCGCTCATGGCAAGCAAACTACTTTTGGTTAAAAACCCACGTCGCGTAAGCGGATTCGCTTCTCTGCCCCATAAAAGCTTATCGGCTTTGCCTGCATCTTCTGCATATAGCTCATGAAGTCCGCGAGCAGAGAGAGTGCCTTTTTTTAAAACCATGCATTATCCAAAGGAAGATCTAGAAATGCATTCTAGCAAATAGTTTTTAAATAAACATACGTAACTTACCAATCCACACTCTTAGGCAATTCACCAAAATCACACCCAATTATGGGTGATCACCTTTCCACCAACATGCCATATGTATGCCATGCATAACAAAAATGGGAGCAACAATAGATGTATGCTCTTGTTACCTTCAAAATACAATACTGCAACAAATCCAAATATACACGCAATCACTAATATATTAGAAAAAATAGCGGTATGCGGCGCAAAAGAAGATGGACTCGTGTAGCTACTTGCAATAATCGCGTAAAGGATGCCGACTATTGCGATCAATGAATGTGACGATGCAAGTACTCGGCTCCATAGAGACTGCTGTCTATTAAAGATAAAATAAATAACTGCTATTGCCAGTAGCATTATTAATGGTGCTAATAACTTTACCATGACAGTTTCTAGGTGCTCAGTCATATTTTTTAAAGGAACAAGCTATATTTTATTTAAACTTTCTATCGTTTTTTAACTTTCTTCATCATGCGTTTGCGGCTGTGCTCTTGGCGAGGCGTTAATTTATTATGCCTACCTGCATAAGGATTATCTGGTTGTTTAAAGAGAAGTTGAATAGGGGTTCCAACTAGTTTCAATGACTTACGAAAGTAGTTTTCCAAATAACGTTTATAGGTTGCTGGAATTCTTTCTATTTGATTACCATGAATAGCAAAGGTGGGTGGGCAACTGCTTACTTGTGCAGCATATTTGAGTTTTATCCTACGCCCTCTTACCAGTGGTGGCTGAAAACTTTCTAAAGCACCTTCTAACATTCTATTTAAATCAGAGGTGTTTACGTTCACATTAGCTGATTTATACGCTCGTGCAGCGGCACGCATCAGTTTTGTAATACCTTCTTTATGTTTAGCGGATATAAATTGTCTCTCTGCAAACTCTAAGAAACGTAACTTTAGGTCAAAGCCTTTTTGCATCTCTTTACGATCTTCAAAAGAACTGACATCGGTTTTATTGATTGCCACCACCACTGCACGACCGCTTTGCAGCACCATGCCTGCCAAGTGCGCATCTTGTACTGCAAATTCTTTGGTGCCATCGAGCATTAATATCACTACGTGGGCATCCTCAATGGCTTGAATGGTTTTCACCACGCTGAATTTTTCAACCATATCATTTACTTTGCTACGACGACGTACACCAGCTGTATCAATAAGCTCAAACTTGGTGCCAAACTTTTCTATGTTAGCGGAGATACTGTCACGTGTTGTACCAGGAACATCAGATGTTACAAAACGCTCTTCACCTATCAAAGCATTCGCTAAGGTTGACTTACCCACATTGGGTCTGCCGACTAGCGCTACTTTTATTACATCTGAAGGACCGTCTTCCTCTGGCTCTTCTTCTCGATCAGGGAATTGTTCATCTATTATTGCAAATAAAGCACGTACACCTTTCCCTGATCTAGCAGAAGTTTCATATACATGTTCTGCGCCTAGTGAATAAAAATCACTGGAAAGCATATTGGCCACACCAGAATCTACTTTGTTAACTAAAACAAATACTTTTTTATTTGTAGATCTTAACTTTTTGAAAACTTCTTGATCTTGAGAAACCAAGCCTTCTCTACCATCGACCAAAAAACACACCAAATCAGCTTCTTCAATGGCATGCCATGCTTGTGTGCTAATGGCATGATTAATATCGTCTTGATCCTGTGATTCATCCCGTGGTGCAATACCACCTGTATCAATGACAATATAGCGATTATCGAAACGCTTGCTTAAGCCATAAATACGATCACGCGTGAGACCAGGCTGGTCTGCAACCAAAGCATTATTAGATTTAGTTAGATAGTTAAATAAGGTTGATTTACCAACATTAGGTCGACCAACCAGCGCTATGACAGGCTTCATATCTATACACTCGTTGGTTACTAAATATTTGAATAAAAGAAACTAGTAAAAAACTTGGGGAATTACTTTCGGTATTGCAATACTGAAAGTGAACCATTATTTGCCAGCACATAGGCACGGTTATTTATAATGATAGGGGCTACTTCTATTTTATCTCCCGCGACATTGTCACGGCCGATAATTTTTCCATCCTCTTTAGAAAGCCAATGCAGGTAACCATCGTAATCGCCGACCACAATGTAGTTACCCATTACTTGTGGAGCAGTAAGCTCCCTATACAAAAATTTATCTTGTCGCCACAAGGTTGCGCCTGTAGAAATATCTAAGCCCCAAACGCTATCATCAGCATCGGTTACATAGACTCGCTCACGATCTACACTCAGACCTGCATATGATGAGAGATCTTTTGTCCATTGTGTTTTACCTGTGTCTAAATCAATAGCGACTACTCGGCCATTAAAACTCGCTGCAAATACGATACCATCAAGATAAGCAAATTCACCATCCACATCGGACATACGTTCTAATTCAGAGCGTCCTTTTGGTATTGAAACCGGCACTTCCCACACGGGTTCGCCATCGCGCAAATTTATGGCCATTAACTTTCCATCATCGAAACCCACTAGCACTAAATCACCCACCACTTTGGGCTGACTCGCGCCTCGCAATGTTAATGCCGGACGACTTTTGCCTGCACTCCAACTTATATTGCCAGATCTTACATCCAAAGCATGCACAGAATTATCATTCGTTCTTACTGCAATGACTCCATATCTTGCTTCTGACAATGACATTGCTTCACTCGGTACTTTGGTGCGCCAACTTTCACTGCCATCATCTGCATCCAAAGCAACGACCTCGCCGTTTTCCGTTCCAATGGCGACAATTCCTTCGCCACCATTTACCCCGCCAGAAATATCTTCTTTAAGATTTACAGACCATAAGTGCTTACCATCTTCACGCTGCCAGGCCTCTACACGACCTTCAGCATCACTAAGGTACACACGATTATCGGTAATATAAGGACGTATTTTATTGTAAGACTCTTCTAAATTACCAACCGAATTACGCCAAACCTGTTGCACACTAATTTTTTCAGCTTCGATTTTTGCAAGCTTTGCTGGCTCTCTCGGATTTTCTTCTTTTTCAAACCATTCTTTTGGTTTGCTTAATACGCTGCAACCCGCAAGTTGCAAACTGCTTGCGATCACAATTATTAAAAGTAGATTGATGCAATTACGCATCGCGATTGAAATTGCCAAGTTAACTGCCTAAATTATTGCGCTTAAGTTGCAAGTATTCTACACCGTCACCGCTAGCTGATTGCATGGCTTGATCATAAGCTTCTTTAGCTTGCTCAATTTCACCTTTAGCTACAAAAATATCGCCACGAATTTCATTTGCTAATGACGCATAGGCATCAGACATTTCGCTACCTACCATAGCTTGAGCTTCATCAACTTTATTGTCTGCGAGTAAAAGCCGGGCCAAGCGCAAACGCGCAACATTCTGCACAGTTTCTTGTTTGCTGTTATTTAACACCCAGCGCAAACTTTCTTCCGCAGCATCAGTATTGCCTTGCTCAGTTAAATTTTTTGCTTGATGCAAAACTGCCAGCGATGCATAAGGTGTAGCTGCATAATTATCTCGCAACGTTTTAGTTTGCTCTTGTAAAGCATTCACATCATTCTTATTAACCGCTTCTTGCACTACAGCGAAAATATCTGAAGCCTCAGTCGCCTGCTTTTCTTGATGCCAATTCCAGCCACGCCAGCCCATGAGCGCAGAAATACCTAATACTGCACCACCAATAACTGCTAGACCATTTTGCTTCCACCAATCTTTTAGCGCTTCAACCTGCTGTTCTTCTGTTTCGTACTCAGCCATATTTTCTTGCTTACCTAATTTATTGCGTATTTAAATAACTATCTAAAAAATTCAGTACATCACCCTGTGAAACCGTTGCTTGGTCACGCTTTTCACGCATGTATTTCACCGTGACATTTTGGTTTTTCAGCTCATCCTCACCCAAAATAAAAGCCAGCCTAGCTTTTGACTTATCGGCTCGCTTCATCTGTGATTTTATACTACCTCCACCGCAATTTGTTACCACAGAAGATATAGGTAGCTGTGTGCGAAGTTGGTCTGCTAGTTGTAATCCAGCCATTTCAGCCTCCTCACCCATGAGCACCATATAGACATCCACATCAGAAGCATTTGCTAATGAATCAGCTTGCTGAGAGCCTTCCAGTAATGAGGCCAGTCTTTCTAAACCAATCGCAAAACCCGCAGCAGGGCATGGTTTACCACCCAATTGATCCACTAAACCATCATATCGGCCTCCAGCACAAATCGTAGCTTGCGCACCTAACCCTTCAGCAATCCATTCAAATACGGTTTTGCTGTAATAATCTAAACCACGCACAAGACGAGGATTTATGGTGTATGTAATATTTGCAGCATCCAATCGTTTTTGTAATTGCAAAAAATGATCTGCTGATTCGGCATCTAAATGTTCTAACAAACTCGGAGCATTTTGAATAATCTCTTGTAAATCAGGATTTTTGCTATCTAAGATACGTAACGGATTTGTGTGCAAGCGTTGCTTGGCTTCGTTATCAAGCTGGGTTTCATATTGCTGCAAATAAGCGATAAGTATTTCTCGATATTTCTTTCGTGCTTGCGATGAACCCAAACTATTTATTTCTAATCTTGGCTGCATGGGAAGATTGATTTTCTTCCACATATGGGCACTTAAAATGATCAACTCTGCATCAATATCTGGCCCAACAAAACCGAATGTTTCTACACCAAGTTGATGGAATTGACGATATCGACCTTTTTGAGGACGCTCATGACGGAAAAACGGTCCGCAATACCAAAGTCGTTGTGGCTGAGCATATAAAAACCCATGTTGGATGCCTGCTCGTACGCAACTCGCAGTACCTTCAGGACGCAATGTCAAACTATCGCCGTTACGATCCTCAAAAGTATACATTTCCTTTTCCACAATATCGGTTACCTCTCCCAAAGAGCGTTTAAAAAGCTCTGTCTGCTCAAGCAGAGGCATACGTATTTCTTGATAACCATATTGTTGCAAAACACTTTGCGTTGCATGCTCGATTGCACGTAACACACCGCTTTCTGGCGGCAATACATCATGCATACCGCGAATGGATTGGATTCGCTTAGACATTTTTAACTATTACTTTCTGCGGGAGAGGAAAAATTAATTGAGTGAGCCGTTCGATACCTGAAATCGTGCTGTGCGGTTGCTTCTGCTGTATTGCGAATGATCAAAATAAAATCCATTAACCTCAATTATTACACCGGGCGAATTACCGAGAAAAATCTCAAAGGGTGGTTTACCGCTTAAGTTTCTCACGACTCCAGGTTCAATCAAACCTTGTATTAAGGTATTCGAATCAGCATCCCTGATTTCGGTCCAGCTTTTTTCCACATACGTTACGGTCAGTACCGGTGTGCCGTCTATTGAGGTAACAAGAGTAGGATTTCTAGACGCTTCTTCCATCGCTTGCTGCTGGTCAGCAGTAACTGCCTCATCCGAGCCGGTAACGCGTTGCCCCGCTTCACTTATAGAAAATGAAGACTTGGATTTTGCCTCTGTAACAAATCTTTCCTTGGGTACTTTTACTTCTGACACTTGGTCATTACCCGCTAAAGACTTATCCAGTAGTGACCCCTCTGCATTATCCCGATGTATTTCGATTTTATTATTAACAAGCTCAGCGCCTTGTTCTGGTATTTGATTAGCATCAAACCACCAGGTAATCACTAACCCCACTAGTATGCTAAACACAGCCGCCGAACTCCATAAAATGGCTGGGTCATAACTTTGCTTCGACTTTCTATTAACTTCTGCAACGGGTTCGAAATGATGTTGATCAAAATACAGCTTCACCAAACCTTCATCATTGACACCCACTACACGAGCATAATTACGCAAGTAACCTCTTATATATGTGGACTCAGGAAGGCTTTCATAATCATCCACTTCGATTGCTTGGATTATATGTTTTGGTAAATTTAGCTGCTCCGCGACATCTGCTTGGCTTAGCGCCATGGCAGTACGCGCATTAGATAACAGCGCGCCAATGCTCACGCTTTTTTTAGCTGTTATCTGCGTTTCGCTATTGTTGTTTCTTTCCTGCATTCCAATAACTTTCTGCTAACAATCTTGCCTCTTGCGAAGCGGGAAATGATCTTTTTAATTGATGCGCATAATTTTCTGCTTTACCTGGATTACCGAGACTTACTTCGGTTTGATAAGCCATCCACAAAGATTGCGAATTATGCTTCGCTACACTTTCATACTTTTGGAAATAAAATGATGCTTGTTCGTATTCCTGACGTTCAAACGAGATCAAACCCATCTGATACAAAGCAGAACGCTGCGAGGCATTTTTTTCTAAGGATTTTTGGAAATACTCTTCAGCTTTCACTTTATCAGGTACTTTTAAAAAACAGGTGCCCGCATTAGCGTAAGCAGAAGAAGCTTCACTGTATAAAGGATTTTCAACTGCGTTGAGAAATTCTTTTTCTGCCTCAAGAACTCTATCTTGGTTACACAAGAAGGTCCCATAATTATTATGTGCTTTCGAATCTTTCGGGTCCAAGGAGATGGCTTTACGGAAATGTTTCTCAGCCTCATCGTTCTCGCCCAATCTTTCTTGCAATAAAGCAAATACCCAGTGTGCAGTGGCTGATCTTGGATCTTGCTTAAGTGCGCGACGTAATTTTTCATCTGCCAACTTAAATTCGCCCTTAGCCAAATAACGCACACCGAGCTGAATATTAATTTCTGCAGCTTTTTGATTTTCGGACAAAGGAGCATCAATATTAGACGTTGTACATGCAGACAGCAATATTAGCAGTATGCTTAAAACAAATAACGTACGTAACATTATGCGCATGCGACCTCAACTTTATGCTTTAGTAAATCCGCCTCGTAAAGCTTTTCATAATGAC